>JADGHI010000509.1 GCA_019689515.1 Acetobacteraceae bacterium
CATGGCGGGGTGGGCTGCTCGGTGGAGCGGCGGCCGGGGGTGGAGGCCTGGCCACCGCGCTCGGCACGCTGCTCGGCGGCCAAGGCGCGTCCCCTGAGGCCGGCACCGGTGCGGCGGGCGGGCTGGAGTCAGGCTATGGCGGCGTGGGTGGGGCCGCACACCGCCATCCGGGCATCGGTGCCAGCTTCGACCCTCAACGGCCGGAGGATGACCGCACGGCGATGCCCCGCATCGGCCCCGCGCCGCTGCCCGAGGACGAGCGGGGCCCCCGCGACGACCGCGATGCGGGGCTGCCGCAGGGGGACGGGCCGCACCGCCGCCGCTGAACCGGCCGGGCGGCCGGCCGGACGGACACGGCTGGCGTCATTCGGGGCGGATGTTGTTCTCCCGCACCACCCTTCCCCAGACCTCCATCTGACGTTCGAGGAAGGCGCCGAATTCCTCCGGCGAAGACGCCTCCACGTCGATCCCCATCGGCCCGGTGAGCCGCGCCCGCACCTCAGGCTGGTCGAGCGCCTCCTTGAGCGCCGCGTGGACGCGCCGGACCACCGCGTCGGGCGTGCGCGCCGGCGCCAGCATGCCCCACCAGGCCAGCGCGTCGATCCCGGGGATGCCGGACTCCGCCACGGTCGGGAGATCGGGGAAGAGCGGCGAGCGCCGTGCGCCGGTCTGCGCCAGCGGACGCAGCGTGTTGCCGACCTGGCTACCGAGGCCGGCATTGGTCGCCATCGGCAGGTCGAGCTCACCCGCCGCCGCGGCCGCGCTCATCGGCCCGCCGCCACGATAGGGCACGTGCACGACGCGGAAGCCGCCCTGCTTCTGCATCAGTGTCATCGTCAGGTGCGCGAGGCTGCCGACGCCGACCGTGCCATAAGTGATGGTGTCGGGCCGCGCCTTCGCCGCGGCGATCACCTCCGCGAGGCCGCGCCAGGGGCGGGAAACATGCGTCGTGATCAGCATCGGGGATGTGCCGACGAGCATCACCGGCGCGAAGTCGGCCCGGGCGTCGAAGCCGAGATTGGGGATCACGAACTGGTTGACCGCGTGGGTGTCGAACACCAGCACGAAGGTCTGCCCGTCCGGCGCCGCCCGCGCCGCGACCGCGGTGCCGAGCGAGCCCGAGGCGCCGCCACGGTTCTCCACCACGACGGACGTGCCGAGCGAGCGCTGCAGATGCGGCTGCACCAGGCGCATGACGGTGTCCGCGCTGCCGCCCGGCGGGAAGGGCACGATCATCCGGATCGGGCCGTTCGGCCAGGCTGGCACCTGCGCGCGCGCGACGGACGGCAGGGCGAGGGTACGCACAGCGGCTGTAGCGCCGAGCAGTGCGGCGGCGCGGCGCGGGAGCAGGTGGCACAGCAGGGTTCGTCGTGTCGGGACCATGAGGGAAGCTCCAGGGCGCTATGCGCGCGGCGCGCCCGCCGCGGCCCTGCCAGGATAGCTCGGCTCGGCAGCCTGGCGTCACCGAATGGGTTGCCCGGCGAGCCTGCCACGCCGTGCCGCGCCGGATGATGAGGGGCCCGGAGCCGCCGATGGCTGCCGATGCGCTCCAGTGGCGGCGGCCAGGCGTGGTGCGACGGCGCTGCGGCGCCTCGTAGCCGGCCGACATCGGACGGCGCGGCCGCGGGCTGCCCGATGCGCCCCCGCCACGCCGTCACCGGAGCTGTCGGATCAGAACGCCCTGCCGCTGCCCCGGCCACTGCCGCCGCCGGTCGGGGACGCGGCGCGGGCGGCGATGAGCGCCCGGCGGATCTCCTGCTCTGCCTTCTCCAGCTCCTTGTTCGCCGCGGCGCGCTGGGCCTGCGCCTCCTGGGCGATGCGCAGGGAGTCCTCGATGGTCGCGACCAGGGCGGCATTGGCCTTCTTCACCGCCTCGATGTCGAACACGCCACGCTCCAGCTGGGTACGCGCCTCCAGATTCCCCTGGCGCAGCCGCTCGGCATTGGCGGTGAGGAGCTCGTTGGTGAGGTCCGTCGCCTCCTTCAGCGTCCGCCCGGCCTCGCGCATCCGGCTGATCGCCAGCGCCTGGGCGAGCTGCTGGCGCCAGAGCGGAACGGTGTTGGCGATGACGGACTGGATCTTCGCCGCCAGCGCCTTGTCGTTCTCCTGTATCAGCCGGATCGAGGGCAGCGCCTGCATCGCGACCTGGCGGGTGAGCTTGAGGTCGTGGATGCGCCGCTCAAGCTCATCCCGCGCAGCCCGCAGGTCGCGCAGGCGCTGCGCCGCCACGGCATCACCGCTCGCCACCTGCTGCGTGACCGCCGGGATCGCCTCGCGATCGACGCGTGCCAGGGCCAGCTCGCCGGCGGCAATGTGGTCGCCAAGCGCGTGGAACCATTCGAGGGTCGCGGCATAGAGGCGTTCGAGCTTGACCACATCCTCCAGCAGCCGCGTGCGGTGGGTGTCGAGCCGGTCGCCGATCGCCTCGACCTGGCTGCGGATGTCCTCGTAGCGCTGGACGATGCGGGCGGTCTCCGCGCCGGCGCGGCCGAACAGCCGGCCGAGGAAGCCCGGCCGCTCGGCGAGCTTCGTCGCGTCGAAGCCGCGCAGCGTGGAGAGCAGGTTGGAGAGCGTTTCCCCCGCCTCCCCCGCATCGCGGTTGCGCGCGCCTTCCAGCATCGCGTCCGCCGCCGCGGACGCGCGGCTCTGCGCCTCGGCGCCGAAGCGGAGGATCGATTCCGGGTTCATGATGTCGAGCCGCGCGGCCAGCGCCTCGATCTCGGCGCGCCGCTCCGGCGGGACCGGCGCGCTGACCTCCGCGGCGACCGCCGCGGCGGTGGCGTCGCGGACGGCGGCGGCGTTCGCGTCCAGTGCAACCTGCGAGAGGACCGCCGCTGGGTCGCCGGAGGGCCGCGTCGCGGCCGCCGCCACACCGTCCTCTGGCCTGGCCGGCGGCTCCGCGGGGGTCGTCTTCGTGTCGCTCATCCGTATCCCTCCTGGCGCAGGCGGTCGTAGAGGACCTGCACCTGCACCTCCAGCGCCTGACTCTCTTCGTGGCGCAGTTGCTCGCGCAGCTCGCGCGCGGCGCGGTCCAGTTCCTCGAGCAGGGCCGGCAGGCCTTCCGGCGGGATGGCGCCCGCCTCCAGGCGCTGCGTGATGCGCTCCAGGCCGTCCAGGTGCACGTTCAGGAAGCGGCGGGCTCGCGGCAGGCGTTCCGGACGCTGCATCAGGTCGTCCAGCACGCCCGCCATGGCGCTGGCGACGCCCTGGATGCGGGTGTCGGACAGGCGCTCGGCCGCAGCCTCGATGCGGGCGAGGCGGGCACGCGCCTCCGCAATCGGCGCCGGCTCTGCGACGGGCTCAGGCGGAGGTGGCG
>JADGHI010000510.1 GCA_019689515.1 Acetobacteraceae bacterium
GTCGCCGACCTGCGCGGGAGGGCATAGGGGACCGCGGGGGCGGCCAGCGGGCCGCCCCGGTCCGTCTCGCCGTCGCGTGCGTGGCGGCGAGGCGGGCGCATCTCCGGGCAGGGCCGGAGCAATAAGCAATCGGGAGGAGAACGGCCAATGGGCGCGACACGACGACACCTGCTCGGGAGCGGCGTCGCCGCTGCCGCGGCCACGGTCCTGGCGGCGCCGCGCGTGGCCCGCGCGGACTGGCCGGAGCGGCCGATCCGCGTCGTCGTGCCCTTCGCGGCGGGCGGCAACCTCGACACGCTGACGCGCATCGTCGCGCCGGTGATGTCGCAGCGCCTCGGCCAGCCGGTGGTGGTGGAGAACCGCGCCGGCGCGACGGGCACGATCGGCACCGAATTCGTCGCGCGGTCGCAGCCCGACGGCTACACCCTGATCGTCGGCTCGAACTCGGCGATGGTGATCAACCCGATCGTCATGCCGCGCACGCCCTACGACCCCGTGCGGGATTTCGCCCCGATTGCGCTCGGCTTCCGCACGCCGAACGTGCTGGTGATCAGCCGCCGCCTGCCGGTCGAGACGCTCGCCGACTTCATCGCCTACGCCAAGGCGAGGCCCGGCCAGGTGGCGTGCGGCTCCCCGGGCAGCGGCAGCTCCAACCACCTGCTGATCGAGCTGTTCAGCATGACGACCGGCGCGGGGCTGGTGCATGTGCCCTACCGCGCCTCCAGCGGCTCGGCGCCCGATCTGATGGCGGGCAACCTCGCCTGCTCGATGGACCAGATCTCCACCGCGCTGCCGCTGCACCGGGACGAGAAGGTGCGCATCATCGGCGTCGCCATGCCGCAGCGCCTGCCGCTGTTGCCGGATGTGCCGACCCTGGCGGAGGTCGGGCTGCCCGATGGCGGGCTGGTCGCCTTCATCGGGCTGCTCGCGCCCGCCGGCACGCCGCGGGACGCGATCATGAAGATCCGCGACGCGCTGGCCGCTGCCCTCGCCGACCCGCCGACGCGCGAGCGGATCGAGGGGCTCGGCAGCGTGGTCGCGACCGGCGAGGACGTGACGCCCGAAGGTTTCGCCAGGCTGATGGAGCGCGAGCGCGAGCTGTCGCGCCGCGCCGCGCAGGCCGCGGGGCTGCTGCAGGGCGGCTGATCCTGGGCTAACGCCTGGCGGAGGTCGCGCGTGCCCCTCGGGGGCACAGCCCAGCGGCATGGCCGCGCCCCGCTTGCGCCTGCCCTTCACGCAGGTAAGCTGCGCGGCCGTTCCGCATCGCAGCGAGGAGGAGGGGACGCGGTCGCATGACCATCAAGGGCAAGGCCTACATCATGGGGGCCTACGAACACCCCACGCGGCTGGCGAAGGACAAGTCCGTCGCCCAGCTGCATGCGGAGTGCGCGCTCGGCGCGCTCGCCGACGCCGGGCTCAGCAAGGAGGACGTTGACGGCTACTTCTGCGCCGGCGACGCGCCCGGGCTGGGTCCGCTCGCGATGGCGGACTACATGAACCTGAAGCTCCGCCATCTCGACTCGACCGACATGGGCGGCTGCTCCTACATCGCGCACGTCGCGCACGCGGCCCAGGCGATCGCGATGGGCAAGTGCAAGGTGGCGCTGATCACCCTTGCCGGGCGGCCGCGCAGCGAGGGCCACAGCGGCGCCGTGCCGCGCATGCGCGGCGCCGACGCGCCCGACACGCAGTGGGAGTTCCCGCTCGGCGTCGCGACCGTCAATGCCTACGCCATGTGCGCCGCGCGCCACATGTACCAGTACGGCACCACCTCCGAGCAGCTCGCCTGGGTGAAGGTCGCCGCTTCGCACCATGCGCAGCACAACCCGCACGCCATGCTGCGGGACGTGGTGACGGTCGAGGACGTGGTGAACTCGCCGATGATCGCCACGCCGCTGCACCGCCTCGACTGCTGCGTCGTCTCCGACGGCGGTGGCGCGCTGGTGGTGGTGGCGCCGGAGATCGCGAAGTCGCTCAACCGCCCGCGGGTGAAGGTGCTCGGCGCGGGCGAGTCCATGAAGGGCCAGATGGGCGGCGAGGTGGACCTGACCTACTCCGCCGCCGTGCGCTCTGGCCCCGCGGCCTTCGCCGAGGCGGGGGTGAAGCCCTCCGACATCAAGTACGCCTCGATCTACGACAGCTTCACCATCACCGTGGTGATCCAGATCGAGGACCTCGGCTTCTGCGAGAAGGGCCAGGGCGGCAAGTTCGTCGCCGACGGCAACCTGATCTCCGGCGTGGGCAAGCTGCCCTTCAACACCGACGGCGGCGGACTCTGCAACAACCACCCGGCGAACCGCGGCGGCATCACCAAGGTGATCGAGGCCGTCCGCCAGCTTCGCGGCGAGGCGCATCCGGCGGTGCAGGTGAAGAACTGCGACCTGGCGCTGGCGCACGGCACGGGCGGGCTGCTCGGCAGCCGGCACGGCGCCGCGACGCTCATCATGGAGCGGGAGTGAGAGAGATGGCCGACCGCAAGATTCCCGCCCCGCTCGTCAACCCGGAGACGGAGGCCTTCTGGGCTGCGGCGCGCGAGGGCAAGTTCCTCGTCAAGGGCTGCACCGCCTGCGGGAAGAACCACTGGTACCCGCGCGCCATCTGCCCGCACTGCTTCAGCGACAAGACGGAGTGGCGCCCGGCTTCCGGCAACGGCGTGATCTACAGCCTGAGCGTGATGAAGCGGGCGCCGGTGCCCTACGCCATCGCCTATGTCACGCTCGACGAAGGGCCGACGATGATGACCAACATCGTCGACTGCGACTTCGACTCGCTGAAGATCGGCCAGAAGGTGAAGCTGGTGTTCAAGCCGACGGAGGGCGACGGCCCGCCCTTCCCGATGTTCACGGCGGCCTGAACACGCGTGTGACGCCGCGTGGCGCCGGCCGGTTCAGGCCGGCCGGCGCTTGCGCGGCTCGTACCCGCCCCCGCCGCGGCGCGCGGGGGCACGGCCCGGCGAGGCGCCGCCCGGCGGGCCGCCACGGCCGAAATGGGGCCTCGGTGCAACCGGGGCGCGGGACCGCGGCAGCGGCTCCATCGGCTCGATGCGGATGCCCTCGTCGTGGCTGTCCGGCCGGCGCAGGGCGGCGGCGAAGCGGGCCGCGGCGTGCGGCGCGATCTCGAAGCGCGTCTCGCGGTCCATGACGCGGATCGCGCCGACCTCCTGACGAGTCACATGACCGCGGCGGCAGAGGAAGGGCAGCAGCCAGCGCGGATCGGCGTTGGCGTTGCGGCCGACGCTCATGCGGAACCACACGCCGCCGTCGCCCTCCCCGCGGCGCGGCGGGCCGGGGCGGCGCTCCTCCGGGG
>JADGHI010000511.1 GCA_019689515.1 Acetobacteraceae bacterium
TTGTTTTTAATAGACAGGGCGGCCGGGCGGCCGGCCAGGACCCGGCCGGCCCCGGAATCCGGCGGACGCGCGCCCCTCGCTCCGCGGAGCGCGTGTCCGCTCGCCATCCGGAGGGGCGCCCGCTCCGCCGCCTCAGCGCCGCAGCAGCGATTCCGCGATCTGCACGGCGTTCAGTGCCGCTCCCTTCAGGAGCTGGTCGCCGACGACGAACAGCGCGAGGGACCGGCCGGACGGGTCGCCGAGGTCGCGGCGGATGCGGCCCACCAGGACGTCGTCCTGGCCCGACGCCTCGGACGGCATCGGGAAGTGGTTCGCCGCGCGGTCGTCCACCAGCCGCAGGCCGGGCGCCGCCGCCAGGATGGCCCGCGCCTCCTCCGGTGTGACGACCTCGTTGAATTCGACGTTCAGCGCGATGGCGTGCGCGCGCAGCACCGGCACGCGGATGCAGGTGATGCCGATCGGCAGGTCGTCCGCGCCCAGGATGCGGCGCGTTTCCGCCACGACCTTCAGCTCCTCGCCGTTGTAGCCGTTGTCCGGATCGACATCGGCGTTGTGGCTGAACAGGTTGAACGCGTAGGGATGCGGCAGGACCTTGGGCGTGTAGGCCTCGCCGCGGAGGTAGGCGGCGGTGGACTCGCGCAGCTCCTCCATCGCCGCGGCGCCGGCGCCCGAGGCTGCCTGGTAGGTCGCGGCCGTGAGCCTGCGGATCGGGTGCGCGCGGTGCAGCGGCGCCAGGGCGACCGTGGCGATGGCGGCGACGCAGTTCGGATTGGCGATGATGCCCCTGTGGCTGGCCAGGGCGGCGCCGTTCACCTCCGGCACCACCAGCGGCACGTCCGGATCCATGCGGAAGGCGGAGGAGTTGTCCACCACCACGGCGCCGGCCCGCACCGCTGCCGCGGCATAGCGCTTCGAGATGCCGCTGCCGGCCGAGAACAGAGCGAGGTCCACGCCTTCGAAGCTCGCCTCGGTCAGCTCCTCGACGGCGATCGCCTCGCCCTTGAAGGGCAGCGTCCTGCCGACGGATCGTGCGGAGGCCAGGAGCCGCAGCCCGCGCAGCGGGAACTCGCGCGCCTCCAGGCAGCGCAGCAATTCGACGCCGACGGCGCCGGTCGCGCCGACGATCGCCACGACCGGCGCCATGGGGCCGATCTGCCGCCCGGGGGGCGCGGCCGCAGGATGTTGGAGGGCATCGAGCATGGTGTCTCTCCTTCGCGATGCCGGGAGAGACGGGTGCGCCTAGCTTCGGCTGCGGCGGCCCCGTCCGACTCCGGCGGGGCCTTCCGATGCGCTATGCCGTTGTGGTCACCGACCGTATGCGCGCACCAGAGGACGTCCCGCCGAAGCGGTCGTCTTGGTAATGCGCTTGAGGATGGTGGTCGCCATGAGCATGCGGCGCGAGCTTTACGGCGGCCCGCGATCCCGCGTCAACTGTGACCGCCTGCGTGACCGCCTGGTCTCGGGCCCTTCGGTGCGCCCCGGACGGCATCCGGCAGGACGGCGGGCGGGCGGCACGTGCCTCCGCCCATCCTCTCCGCTTACCGGCAGGCGAGGACGCGGATGTCGTAAACCGGGTGCTCCAGCATGTGGACGCCCGGCGCGTTGGCGAACATCCAGCCGCGAAAGGCGGGCGGACTCCCCGCCGGCGCGCGGCTGTCGGTGATCTCCATCCAGGCCGCCGCGTCCGGCACCTCGTCGGGCGGCCGCCCGTGGCAGGCGCGCACGAGGATGGTGAGGGTGTCGAACCGCGCCGGCTCGCCGACCCGGACGTCGAAGACCGAAACCCGCGCCGTCACCTTGTCCAGCGCCTGAAGCTGCGCCGTCTCGCGCGGCACCCACTCCTGCGCTACCGCGGGCACCGCCACGGCAAGGGCCACCGCCGCCGCGAGGCCTGCCAGGACCGGCCGCGCCCCTCGGACCGGCGCCCCTCCACGCCCACCGCCGCCAATCCGGCGCCGCATTCAGCCGCCCCGGCTCGGGTCGGGCCGCTTCGGGCTGGGCAGGGCGGCGACGAGTCCGGTCAGGATCCGCCGCATCGCCGCCTCGTCCACGCCCATCAGCACCGCATCCTCGAAGGCGTCGCGCAGCACCTGCGCCGCCTCGCGGTGGTTCTCCTCAAGCACCTTGATCTTCTCGCGGCAGGAGATCGGCGCGCCGTCGGCGCCGGGCCATTCGGCCGGCGGTCGGAGTGCGTCGTCGTCGTGGCTCATTGCTGCGCCCCCGGTGCCGGGGATGGCGCGCCGCTTCCATCCTGCGGCCGCTGCTGCGGGCGGTCGCCCTGGCTCGCCGTCTCCCCTGCCGAGAAGATGAAGCGGCCGAGCAGGGATTCCAGGTTCATTGCCGACTGCGTGATGGTGATCTCGCCACCGTCGCGCAGGATCCGTTCCGAGCCGCCCGGGACAAGGTTGACATACCGGCTGCCGAGCAGCCCCTCCGTGGTGATCTCCGCGGAAGTGTCGTCGGGCAGGCGCAGCGACCGGTCGACGCGGAGGGTCAGCACGGCGAGGAAGGTCTGTGGGTCGATCCGGCTGTCCACCACGCTGCCGACCTTCACGCCGGCGAGGCGCACATCGCTGCCGGGGCCGACCCCGTCGATCCGGACGAAGCGCGCGTGCAGGGTCTGCCCCTCGCCGCCCAGGAGCGTGCTGGCGCGTCCGGAATGCAGCAGCGCGTAGGCGAGGAACGCCGCGGCCACCACCAGCACCACGGCGCCGGCAGCGACCTCCGCAAGGTTGCGTCTCCTCACCGCGATCGCCTCACTGGCCGTCCGGCGTCCAGGCCTCGTAGTCGCCGGCGCGCGGCCGGCGGCGGCCGCCGACATAGTCGTGGCCCGAGGGGCGGTAGGCCTGCGGCGTGCCGGTCATGTTCGGCCGGTGATCCTTCTGCCAGGGATAGATCGGCTTCTCCGGCAGCGGGGCATCGGTGGTGTGGTGCACCCAGCCCCACCACTCGGGCGGAACTTTCGAGGCCTCCGGGCGGCCGGCATAGACCACCCAGCGCTGCGGCATGCGGTCCGTCGGGTGGAGCCGGCGCGATTCGTAATAGGCGTTGCCGAATCGGTCGGTGCCGATCCGCCGCCCGGAAAGCGCGGAGGTCAGTCGCTGCAGGAAGGACATGGAAGGGGCGTCCGCGGGTCCGATCGGGTGTCGCAGGTGGTTGGCGCGCGCGGACATTCGCACAACGGCGCCATTGGCGCAAAGCCGGGGGCGGTTCGGGCGCTTCCACAAGATCTTGCGGTCCTATCGTGGCCGGGACGCGATCGGGGGGTTATACACTAATGACCATCCCGACGAAGCGT
>JADGHI010000512.1 GCA_019689515.1 Acetobacteraceae bacterium
TGTGACATAACATGTAGGGCGCGGCCAGCCGCCCGCCCGTCTGCCTCAGGTGCGCGCGAGCACCAGGGCCCGTTCGACCCCGCCGAGATCGGCGCGGCAGGCGACCGGGCGGAGGCCCGCCGCACGGGCCAGCGCTTCCACTGCCTCGCGCTGCCCCAGGCCAAGCTCCAGGACCGCGCGCCCGGTCGTGGGCGTGAGCAGCCCGGGAAGCGCCGCAAGGACTGCACGGTAGGCGCCAAGACCGTCCGGTCCCCCGTCGAGCGCCGAAGCGGGCTCATGCCGCGCCACCTCCGGGTCGAGCTGCGGGATGGTGTCCGTCTCGATGTAGGGCGGATTGCAGAGGACGAGGTCGAAGCGCGCCGCCAGCGGGGCGGCCCAGTCGGCCACGATGAAGTGCGCCCGCCCGGCCAGGCCGAGCCGCCGCGCATTCGCGGCGGCGAGAGCGGCGGCGTCGGGCACCCGGTCCACACCGAGGCCGGTGGCGGCCGGAAATTCGGTCAGGGCGGCGAGGAGCAGGCAGCCGGTGCCCGTGCCGAGATCGAGGATGCTGCGCACCGCCGCACGGTCGGGGAAGGCTTCGACGGCCGCCTCGATCAGCGCCTCCGAATCGGGGCGGGGAATCAGCGTGGCCGGGGAGACCACGAAAGGCAGCGACCAGAACTCGCGCTCACCAAGCAGATGGGCGACGGGCACGCGGTCCAGACGGCGGCGCAGCAGCGCGGCGAAGCGCTCCGCGGCCTCGGGCGGCACGGCGCGGCGTGGATCGCGCAGCAGATCCTCGGCCGAGAGCCCCATCGCATGGCCGAGCAGCAGCCGCGCTTCAAGCCGCGGGCTCTCGATACCGGCGGCGCGCAGATGCTGGCCGGCGCGGCAAAGGAAGGCGCCGATAGTGCCGGCTGGGTCTGCGCAGGCGAAGCCGCTCAATCCACTTCCGCGGCGAGGCGCGCCGCCTGGTCCTCGGCGATCAGGGCGTCGATGATCTCGTCGAACTCGCCGAGCATGACGCGATCGATCTTGTGCAGCGTCAGGCCGATGCGGTGGTCGGTCACGCGCCCTTGCGGGAAGTTGTAGGTGCGGATGCGCTCGGAGCGGTCCCCGGTGCCGACCTGTGCTTTGCGGTCGGCGGCACGCGCCGCTTCGGCCCGGGCGCGCTGCTGCTCGTAGAGGCGGGCGCGCAGCACCTTCATCGCCTTGGCGCGGTTCTTGTGCTGCGACTTCTCCTCCTGCATCGCGACGACGATGCCGGTGGGGAGGTGCGTGATCCGCACCGCGCTGTCGGTCTTGTTGACGTGCTGCCCGCCGGCACCGGAGGCGCGGTAGGTATCAATGCGCAGATCGGCGTCGTTGATCTGCACGTCCACCTCCTCCGGCTCCGGCAGCACGGCCACCGTGACGGTCGAGGTGTGGATGCGCCCCTGCGCCTCCGTCTCCGGGACGCGCTGGACGCGATGGACGCCCGATTCGTATTTGAGCCGGGCGAAGACGCCCCTGCCCTGGATCTCGGCCACCGCGCCCTTCACGCCGCCGAGGTCGCTCTCGTCGTATTCCAGGATCTCGAAGCGCCAGCCCTTCGATTCGGCGTAGCGCTGATAGGCGCGGAACAGCTCGGCCGCGAAGAGCGCGGCCTCGTCGCCGCCGGCGGCGGGACGGATCTCCAGGATGGCGCTGCGCTCATCCGCAGCGTCGCGGGGGAGGAGCATCAGGCGCACCTCGCGCTCCAGCACCGGGATGCGCTCCTTCTGCGCGAGGTACTCGGCCTCGGCCAGTTCCTTCAGCTCCGGATCCGAGAGCATCGCCTCCGCCTCGTCGCGCGCGCGCTCGGCGGCGCGCAGCTCGGCGACCTTCTCGACCAGCGGCTCGAGCTCTGCGAGTTCCTTCGAGAGCGCGCCGACCTGCGCGCCCTCGGCGGTGGAGAGCAGGTGCTTCAGCTCCTCCGCGCGCACCAGCAGGCGGTCGAGCTTGGCGGGAAGGGTCATGCGAGCCGGCCGATCACCTCGTCCAGCTTCACGCTCTCCTGCGTCCCCGCGTCGAGGTCGCGGAGCTGCACGACGCCCTGGGCAAGTTCGTCCTCGCCAAGGATGAGGGCGGCGCGGGCGTGGATGCGGTTGGCGCGTTCCATGCGGCGCTTGAGGTTGCCGCGATAGGCGATCTCGGCGACGATCCCGGCGCGGCGCAGCGACTGCAGCAGGTCGAGGGCCGGTCCTTCCGCCGCCTCGCCCACCGGCACGACGGCAACCGGGCGCGGCGCCTCCGGCGCCCGCGGGAGCAGCAGGGAGAGGCGCTCCACCCCCGCGGCCCAGCCGACGGAGGGCGTGGGCGGTCCGCCCATCTCCTCCACCAGCCCGTCATAGCGGCCGCCCGCCATCACCGTGCCCTGTGCGCCGAGCCGGTCGGTGACGAATTCGAAGGCGGTGTGGTTGTAGTAGTCGAGGCCGCGGACGATGCGCGGGTTGTCGCGGTAGGGCACGCCGAAGCGGTCGAGGTGGCGCTTCACGGCGGCGTAGAAGGCCGCGGCCTCGGGCGTGAGGTAGTCGTGGATGGTCGGCGCGTCGGCGATCAGCCGGCGGTCGCCCTCGTCCTTGCTGTCGAGGATGCGCAGCGGGTTCCGCTCCAGGCGCGTCTGGCTGTCGGGCGAGAGCCTGTCGCGGTGGGCGCTGAAATAGGCGACCAGCGCGGCGCGGTAGGCAGCCCGGCTGGGGGCATCGCCAAGGGTGTTGATCTCCAGCACCGTACCGTCGGAGACGCCGAGCGCCTGCAGGATGTGCCAGCCGCAGGCGATCACCTCGGCATCGGCGAGGGGCTCGGCGGAGCCGAGGACCTCGATGCCGATCTGGTGGAACTGGCGGTAGCGGCCCTTCTGTGGCCGCTCGTAGCGGAACATCGGACCGGCGTAGAATACCTTGCGCGGCAGCGCCTGCTGGGCGAGGCCGTTGGAGACCAGCGCGCGACAGACGCCCGCGGTCATCTCCGGGCGGAGCGTGATCGAGTCCCCGCCGCGGTCGGTGAAGGTATACATCTCCTTCATGACCACGTCGGAGGTGTCGCCCAACCCTCGGGCGAAGACGCGGGTGTCCTCGAAGACCGGGGTGGCCCACTCCTCGAAGCCATAGAGGGCGCTGATGCGGCGGGCAGTGTCGATGACCGCCTGGTGGCGGCGGAAGTCCTCGCCGATCAGGTCGCGCGTGCCGCGGACGGGTTGCAGAGGGGGCTGGGCCATGAGGCGAGGCGGTAGCCGGACTGGCGGCGCCGCACAAGGTTCAGGCGCCCCCTCTCCCGCCCTGCCCGGCCCGGGCT
>JADGHI010000513.1 GCA_019689515.1 Acetobacteraceae bacterium
TCGCCACACGCTACGACCGCCTCGCCCGCAACTACCTCGGCGCACTCGCCCTCGTCGCCACCGTCGCAGAGTGGGCCAAATGAGTCCCCTACCTAGGCCATCAGCCCGAGCGTGCGCAGCTTCGCCAGCACCTCCTCTGCGCAGTCCTCTGGAGTCCGGCCGGAGGTGCGCAGGTGCAGCTCCGGCGCCTCGGGCGGCTCGTATGGACTGTCGATGCCGGTGAAGTTGCGGATCGCGCCTGCCTTGGCCTTGGCGTAGAGGCCCTTCGGGTCGCGCCGCATGCACTCCTCGAGCGGGGTGTCCACGAAGATCTCTACGAACTCGCCGGCCTCCAGCAGGTCGCGCACCATCCGCCGCTCGGCGCGGAAGGGCGAGATGAAGCTGCACAGCACGATCAGGCCGGCGTCCACGAAGAGCTTCGCCACCTCGCCGACGCGGCGGATGTTCTCCACCCGGTCGGCGTGGGTGAAGCCGAGGTCCTTGTTCAGCCCGTGGCGCAGGTTGTCGCCGTCGAGCGTGTAGGTGTGGCGGCCGGCCTGGTGCAGCGCCAGCTCGACCAGGTTGGCGATGGTGGACTTGCCCGAGCCCGACAGGCCGGTGAACCACAGCACCACCGGCTTCTGGTGGTCGAGCGCGGCGCGCGCGATCTTGTCCACCACGAAGTCCGCGTGGTGGATGTTGGAGGCGCGGCGCAGCGGGAAGGCGATCATGCCGGCGCCGGCGGTGCGGTTGGTGTAGCGGTCCACCAGGATGAAGGCGCCGGTCGCGCGGTTCTCCGCATAGGGGTCGCAGGGGACGCGCTGCGCGGCGGAGAGGTTGCAGAAGCCGATCTCGTTCAGCGCCAGCGTCTTCGCCGCGTGCTCCTCCCGCGTGTTGACGTCGAGCCGGTGCTTGATCGCGGTGACCGAGGCCTGGGTCCAGAGGTTGCCGATGCGCATCAGGTAGGTGCGCCCGGGGAGCATCGGCTCCTCGTCCATCCAGAGGAGATGGGCGGCGAACTGGTCGGCCATCTCCGGCCGGTCCGCGGCGGGAACGAGCATGTCGCCGCGCGCGACGTCGATCTCGTCGGTCAGGGTGAGGGTCACCGCCTGGCCGGCCTCGGCGCTTGGCAGATCGCCATCCGCGGTGACGATGCGCGCGATGCGGGAGGAGCGGCCGGAGGCTGCGACCACGACCTGATCGCCCACCGCGATGCGGCCGGAGGCGATGGTGCCGGCGAAGCCGCGGAACTCGTGGTCGGGCCGGTTCACCCACTGGACCGGGAAGCGGAACGGCTTGTCGGCGAGATCCTGCTCGACCTCCACGGTCTCCAGGTGCTCGAGCAGGGTCGGCCCGTGGTACCAGGGCGTGTTGCCGGAGCGCTGCGTTACGTTATCGCCGTACCGCGCGCTCAGCGGGATCGGCACGATCGAGCGGAAGCCGAGAGTGGAGGCGAAGGTGACGTAGTCGCCGACGATCCGGTCGAAATGGTCCTGGTCGAAGCCCGCCAGGTCCATCTTGTTCACCGCGAGCACGATGTCGCGGATGCCGAGCAGCGCGCAGATGATGGAATGCCGGCGCGTCTGCACCAGCACGCCCTTGCGCGCGTCCACGAGGATGACGGCGAGCGAGGAGTGCGACGCGCCAGTCGCCATGTTGCGCGTGTACTGCTCGTGGCCCGGCGTGTCGGCGACGATGAAGCCGCGCCGTGGCGTCGAGAAGTAGCGGTAGGCGACGTCGATGGTGATGCCCTGCTGGCGCTCGGCTTCCAGCCCGTCCACCAGCAGGGCGAGGTCGATCTCGTCCCCGGTGGTGCCGTGCTTGCGCGAGTCCTTGGCCAGCGCCGCGAGCTGGTCATCGAGGATGAGGCGGGTGTCGTAGAGCAGGCGGCCGATCAGCGTGGACTTGCCGTCGTCCACCGAGCCGCAGGTGAGGAAGCGCAGCAGTTCCCGCTGGCCGGCGGAGGCGGGGCGGTGATGGGTCATCAGAAGTAGCCCTCGCGCTTCTTGCGCTCCATCGAGGCCTCCTCGTCGGTGTCGATCAGCCGGCCCTGGCGCTCGGAGGTGCGGGCGGCGCGCATCTCGGCGATGATCTTCTCCAGCGTGTCGGCCTCGGACTCGATGGCGCCGCTCAGCGGGTAGCAGCCGAGTGTACGGAAGCGCACCATCCGCATCTCGGGCGTCTCGCCGGGTTCGAGCGGCAGGCGGTCGTCGTCCACCAGGATCCAGGTGCCGCTGCGCCGCACCACCGGGCGCGGCTTGGCGAAGTAGAGCGGAACGACGGGGATGTCCTCGGCCAGGATGTAGTCCCACACGTCGAACTCGGTCCAGTTCGAGAGCGGGAAGACGCGGATCGACTCGCCCTCGCGGATGCGGGTGTTGAACAGGGTCCACAGCTCTGGCCGCTGGTTGCGCGGGTCCCAGGCATGGGACGCGTCGCGGAAGGAGAAGATGCGCTCCTTGGCGCGGCTCTTCTCCTCGTCGCGCCGTGCGCCGCCGAAGGCGGCGTCGAAGCCATGGCGCGTCAGCGCCTGCTTCAGCGCCTCGGTCTTCATCACCTGCGTGTGCAGCGCGGAGCCGGAGGTGATGGGGTTGATGCCGCGCGCGATGCCTTCCTCGTTGACGTGCACGATCAGTTCCATGCCGCAGCGGCGCGCGGTGGCGTCGCGGAAGCTGATCATCTCGCGGAACTTCCAGGTCGTGTCCACGTGCATCAGCGGGAAGGGCGGCTTGCCCGGATAGAAGGCCTTGAGCGCGAGGTGCAGCATCACGCTCGAATCCTTGCCGATGGAGTACAGCATCACCGGCCGGCGGAAGCTCGCCGCGACCTCGCGGATGATGTGGATGGACTCCGCTTCGAGGCGGGCAAGGTGGGGCGTGAGGCGGCGTCCGGCGCGCGGCTGGCTTGCCGCGCCCTTGCCGGTTTTGTTGGCAGCGACGGTCATCGGGTGGTCCCCCTCCCCGCCGGGCGGCGCGCCCCGCCGGCGGCCCGCGGTAGCGAATAGTGTAGGCTATTGTTCAACTAATGCGATGCGCGTATCTCACGCCCGCGGCGCGACCGCAAGCGTTACGGACGGAAGGGGTCACGCCGGATGAATGGGGCAACCGCGCAGGACGGCCCGGCGCTGCTCGAGGGCTTCGCCCGCATCGCCCTGGACGCGGGAGAGCGGATCATGGCGATCTATTCGGGTGCCGCCCCCGTCGGCGCCACCGCCAAGGCGGACGGCTCGCCCCTGACCCAGGCGGACCTGGCGGCCGATGCGGCGATCGCCGCGGGGCTGGCGGCGCTCTGCCCGGA
>JADGHI010000514.1 GCA_019689515.1 Acetobacteraceae bacterium
CGATGCCCTCGGCCACGTCGCGCGCGGTCGGCAGCAGCGGCGTCGTGACCTCGATCGCGAGGGCCGGAGGCGGCGCGGCGGGCGGGAGCCGGTGACGGCGCCCTCCTGCGCCTCCGCGGCGCGGCGCAACGCGGCGGCGAGGCGCAGCAGGTCGCGGACCCAGAGCCTGGCGAGGGCGCCGGCGCCAAGCAGCGTCGCGGCCAGAGCCAGCAGGCCGGGCCCCGGGGCCAGCCAGCCGCCGGCGAGCAGCAGGAGCAGCACCGCGACCGGGACGCCGCCGACCAGCACCGCCGCGCGCAGCCAGCGCCCGGCCGTGGGCCGCGGCGTCGGCAGCAGTGGCGCCTCGTTCACGCGGTCCTTCATGCCGCCTGCGGTGTCTCCCTCCGGGTCCGCTCACCGCCCCGGTCGAACCCGGTCGCGGTGGGCGGGACCGAAGGCAGGGGGGCGCCGCGACATCGTCGCGTGGGAACGCGTTCTGCCAATGGCCGCGGACGGGCGTCCATCGGCCTGCCGCGCCTCTCCCCTGCCGCGACCGGCCCCGGCTCATGCTGGCGAGCCGAGATGCTCGCCCAGGCCCAACGCCCTGCATCCGTGCCGGAGCGACGCGATCTTCGATGAGCGCTGGTAGGCCGGGAAATGGACTCGTCGGTACTGCACGCCGCGAAGGTCATCCGGCCGTAGCCGCAGGGTCACCGGGCACATATGTTGCGCCATGATCACGGATCATGCGCTGCCACGTGGGAGCCCTCGCGCACCGGCGACGGCCCGAATGGAGGCTTCGGCGCCAACCTGGCCCTATCGCCAGCGGATGATGCCGAGGATGTCCGAACGTTCGTCGGTCCACAATACGGGGCCGGGCTCCGGCACCTGCCAGCCGTCCTCCGCCAGGGAGTCGAGGTTTCCACCCGGGGCGGCGACGGCGACCACTTCGGCCCCAAGCTGCCGCAGCCCGCCAGTGCCGGATCGCGTCCTCAGGTGGCGCACCGGTGCGCCGGCCTCGATGGCCAGCCGTGCGACGACCGGGGCCAATTCGAGATAGCGGTTGCTGATGTGGAACAGGACTATCCCGCCTGGCTTCAGGCGCGAGAAGTAGAGCGCCAGCGCCTCGCGCGTCAGCAGATGGACCGGCACGCTGTCGGAGCTGAACGCGTCGATGACGAGCACGTCATAGTGGGCGGCGGCGTTGGCTGCGAGGGTGATGCGCGCATCGCCCAGCACGACCGACGGGCGATTGCCGCAGCCCGCCAGGAAGCGGAACCAGCGGGCATCGCGGGCCAGGCGCTCCACCACGGGGTCGATCTCGAAGAATGTCCACGTCTCACCGGGGCGCGCGTAGCAGGCGAGCCCGCCGGTGCCGAGGCCCACCACGCCGACCGAAGCGACCGGAACTGGTCGCTGGGCAAGGGCCTCGAAGAACCGCCCGAAGGGGCCGGCGCGGTGATAGTAGCCCAGAGGCACCAGCTCCTCCCCCGGGCGGGTGCTCTGCACGCCATGTATGGTGGTGCCATGCGCGAGCGCGACGGCCTCGTCCTGCGGCCGCTGCACCACGCGATACACGCCGAAGAAGCTGCGCGCCGTCGCCTCCGTCCCGAAGACAGCTCCCAGCGTGGGGATCAGGAAGCAGGCCGCCACTGCAAAGGCCAGCCGCAGCCGGCGCTTGGCGAACCAAAGGAGCGCCGCTCCCGGCAGCACGACGGCGCCGACACGTGCCACCGGGCGCAGCGATTCCGGTCCCGACCTGGATGCCCAAAGAAGGGTGATGGTGAGCACGAGCAGCACGACGGGCAGCAGCAGGTCGCCGCGGATCGCCCAATCCTCTCGTTTCCGGGTGGGCAGCGGAGCGGGAGGCGGGCGCAGCAGGCAGGCCGCGACCAGCAGCAAGGGATATTCCAGCGGAATCCGGAACAGCACCGGTGCCAGCAGGGCATTGAAGACCCCGCCGAGCGCGCCGCCGACCGAAATCAGCAGGAAGTAGCCGGTCAGGTGCCGCACATCCGGCCGCCGCCGCGCCAGCTCCGCGTGACAGACCGCCGCGACCAGGGTGAAGGCCACGAGCGGGGCGAGCATGGCAAGCGCGTTCGCCATGCCGAAGAGGGGGATCACCGCAGCGGCTGCGATCGCGACCGCCTGCAGCGGCAGGAGCAGGGGCTGCCCGGGAAAAGACCCCTGCATGAAGGCCAGAATGAAAGTGAGGATGTAAATTCCGAGCGGAAGCACCCAGAGCAGCGGCACCGCGGCAACGTCGGTGGTGATGTGGGTGGTGACCGCGAGCATCAGCGCCGAAGGCACGAAGGCCAGTGCCAGCCAGTGGAGCCGCTCCGCCATGCCGATGCGGGCCGCCTGCGGCCACGACGCAGAGCGCATGGGCGCAGGCGCCGCGCCATGCAGCAGCGCGGCGCCGCCGCACGCCAGCACCGCCGCCGCGGTTGCCGCGAAGCCGGCCGACCAGAGCCAGGTCTGATCCGACAGGCTCAGCGTCGTTTCGATCAGCAGGGGATAGCTCAGAAGCGCCAGCAGGCTTCCGGCGTTGCTGGCGGCATACAGGAAGTACGGATCGCTTGCCTGCGGATGGGTGGTCCGGGCGAACCAGGCCTGCAGCAGCGGCGCGGTGGCGGCGATGGCGAGGAACGGCGGCCCGACCTTGATGGCGAGCAGCGTAAGCAGCCAGAACACCGGGGACCGGTCCGGCGGCGGCGCCTCCACCCCCAGTGACAGGGGCATCAGGGCGAGCCCGGCCGCCAGTACCAGCCCATGCAGCGCCACCTGGACACGCGGCCGCAGGTGCGAGGCGGAGAGGTGCGCGTAGCCGTAGCCCAGCAGCAGCGCCGCCTGGAAGAAGCAGACACAGGTGTTCCATACGGCAGGCGAACCGCCGAGCCGAGGCAGCACCAGGCGCGACACCAACGGCTGAACGGAGAACAGCAGGAACGCAGAAGCGAAGAGTGACGCGGCAAAGCCGAACAGGAAGACCGAGCCCGCTGTCCGCCGACCGGCCGTTACGGTAAGGGGGCTGGGTGTCCCCTCGGGCATCGATCGCCAAAGCCGTCAAGAGGGGCAAATATTGCACAACTGACAGGTGATCGCCAGCCCGTTAAGGAAGAAGAAGGTGATGGCCGCGGGCGGATGAGAGGCTGGGGTGGCGGTGGTTTGCCTTCCTGCTCAGCCGGAAGGCGAGGCTGGCAGGACAGCCGTCCGTTGGACGGGCTCCTTGGCCGACACGAGCTGTGCGCACCCTCGGGGTGGGAATCGGACGGGAACGAAGAAGCGAAGTCTG
>JADGHI010000515.1 GCA_019689515.1 Acetobacteraceae bacterium
GGGGCGACGCGGCGTAGGCGCGCCCGCCCGCCGGCCCGTCGCGGGCAGCCGCCGTCTGGCGGCGCCCCACCCGTGGCGGCGTCAGGCCGTCCAGCGCTTGGCGTCGCGCCCGGCGCCGTTGTGCACCGGGAGCAGGTGCGCCGGACGGCAGATCGTGACCCGGCCGCCGCGCGCCTCGAATTCCGCCACCATGCGGCGGACCTCTGCCTCGGTCGGCGGCGGCAGGGCAGGCATGGTGCGACTCGGCTGATGCGCCCAGGCCGGCCGCGATGTCGCTGCTCCCCGCCGCGGCTTTGCCGGCCCTGCCGCTGGGACACCCGCATCGCCGCTGCGCGTCGCCGCCGGTGGCGCCGACTGCGGGTCCGGCACGGCGCACGAAATCCCTTCTTCCGGTCCGGAGCCCACAACCACGGGGCCCGGGCCGAAGCGTTCGTCCCGATTCATGTGTTTCGCCCCCTGAGCGATCTTCTGCTCGTATGCTGGGTACAACGCTGAACGTATTAAAGGGATCGCGACGGGCTCTGACTCCGAGCAGTAGCTTTGGTGTCACTCTGTGGCATTCAGGACACGATCGCGGTGTCGGACAACTGTGACCGCGCGGCGACGATCAACGTCGCTGACACAGAGCCGGGCGTTTCCGCCCGGCGCGATCGCGGCCTAGCGACGGAGCGCGCGCAGCAGGAACGGCACCAGCAGCAGCGCCGGAACCGCCGCCGCGAGGGCGAAGGTCGCGCAGAACGCGGTCAGGAAGGCCGCCCCCCGGTCCGCACCGCCGGCGGCGAGGGCCGCTGCCTCGACTGCGCTGAACAGGAGGCTGAGCAGCGAGGCGGCGCAGACCACGCCGAGGGTGCGCGTCAGCATCGCGAGACTCCCGGCCACGCCGCGATCCTCGCGGCGCATCGTGGCGCTGATCATCTCCGTGCAGGTCACCTGGAACAGGCCCATCCCAGTCCCCTGCACGAACAACGCGAAGACGAGCAGCGGCGTGCCGGTCGTCCCGTCCCACAGCGCGATCAGCCCCAGGCCGGCGGCCGACAGCGCCAGGCCCGCGACGGCGACCGGCAGGGGCGTCGAGATCCGCGCCAGCAGCCACCCGCCGAGCGGCGAGGACAGCACCGCGCCGAGCGGCCCCGTCGCCAGCACCAGGCCGGCGATCCATCCCGGCAGCGCGGCGATGCGGACGAGGAAGAAGGGCACCATCAGCAGCACCGCGAAGCCCGCGAAATTCACCAGCGCGTTCGCCGCATTCACCAGCGCGAAGTCGCCGCGCGCGAACAGCGAGAGGTCCATGATCGGATGCTCGGCGCGCCGGCTGCGCCACACGAAGCCCCAGAGCGCCGCGAGCGCGGCGGCGCCGAGCCCCAATGCTTGCCACTCCCCCGTGGCGAGATGCCGCGCCTGGTTCACCGCGAGCAGCGCCGCCCCGACCGCGAGCGCGAGCAGCGCCGCGCCGGCGAGGTCGAAGGGCTCGCGCCGCTCCGGCCGCGGTGCCGCGGGCTGGCCGGCCAGCAGCAGGAGCGCCACGGCGGCGATCGGCGCGCGGAACCAGAACACCGCCTCCCAGCCGAAGGCCTGCACCAGCACGCCGCCGAGCGAGGGGCCGAGCGCGCCGCCGAGCGCGATGATCAGCAGGTAGGCGCCGAGGGCGCGGCTGCGCATCGCCTCGGGGAAGATCAGCGTCGCCAGCGCCGGCCCGCAGCTCAGCACCAGCGCTGCGCCGATTCCCTGCAGCACGCGCGCGGTCAGCAGCAAGCCGTAGCTCGGCGCCTGCGAGCAGAGCAGGTAGGCGACGACGCTGACCGCGAGGCCCCAGCGGAACACGGTCCGGTGGCCGAGCAGGTCACCGACCCGTCCGATCCCCAGCATCAGGCTGCCATAGGTCAGCACGTAGCAGACGATCACCCACTGGATCGCCGGGAGCGGCAGGCCGAAATGCGCGGTGATCGCCGGGAAGGCGATGTTCACCGCGCTGTCGAGCGGCACGATGAGGCTGCCGAGACCGAGTGGCGCGAGCCGCAGCCAGGCGCGTGGCGGCATGCCGGGGGTGCCGTGTGCGGCTAGCCGCGGCCGCCGGCGTCCGGCGAGGCCGGCGGCGGTGCCGCGTTGGCGCGACCCTTCCTCGCGAGCGTGCGGGCGAGGCGCGGGGCAGGGGCGGGAGGTTCCACGCGGGGAGCATACGCGCGTTGCGCGGCGCCTCAAGCTTCGGCG
Organism: Acetobacteraceae bacterium; assembly: GCA_019689515.1. Lineage (GTDB taxonomy): Bacteria > Pseudomonadota > Alphaproteobacteria > Acetobacterales > Acetobacteraceae > Caldovatus. Next base: position 2,209 of record JADGHI010000515.1, read on the forward strand.
CGCGAGGCGGACGGAGCGCTTGCACCAGGCGCCGCGTTTGCGCAGGGTGCCGCGCCGCCGTCACCGCCGCTGCGTCAGGCGGGCACGCGCCCCGTAAGTTAAAGCCAGGAACCGCCCTGGTCGGAGGAGTCCGCGAGAGTGCTCGCCCGAATGCAGAATGGTCCGACGAGGCGTGCCAACGGGTGCGGGTTGCGCGCCTCGACCTATTTCCCGATGACAAGCAGCCGCCAGCCATGCCTCTTGCCCCGCGCGCGACCGGCCCGCTGCTGATCGCGGTCGGTCGGATGCGCGGCGGCAGCGCCGCGCCGGAGGCGGCGCTGTTCGCGCAATACAACGCCCGGCTGCGCCCGCCGCTGCGCGTCCTCGAAATCCCCGAGGCCCCCGCCGGCGCGAGTCCGGCCGAGCGGCGCCGGCGCGAGGGCGCGGCGCTGCTCGCGGCGCTACCGGGGAACGCGTTCGTCGTTGCCCTCGATCTCGGCGGCGAGGCGCCGGGCAGCGAGGGTTTCGCGGCGCTGACGGCGCGCTGGGCGGAGTCCGGCCGGCCGCTCGCCTTCCTGATCGGCGGGGCGGACGGGCTCGACCCGGCGGTGCTGGCGCGCGCCGACCATGTGCTGTCGCTCGGCCCGTTCACCTGGCCGCATCTGCTGGTGCGCGCGCTGCTGGCGGAACAGCTCTACCGCGCGCAGGCGATCCGGACCGGGCATCCCTATCACCGCGCCTGGCGGCCTTCCTGAGCGTATCAGTGCCCCTGCCGCAGTGCGGCGGCGCGCATCCCGGCGCCATAGGCGGCGAGCACATCCTCGATCAGCGCGGCGTAGCCATCCGCGGCGAGGTCCTCGGCCAGCCGGTCGTCGGCGATCAGATGGGCCAGGCCATGCACCAGCGCCCAGGCACCGATGACGAGATGGCGCGCGGTGGCGGCGGGCGGTGAGGGCGTCTCCGCCGCAGTGATCGCGCCATCGGCGCGCGCGGCGTCGCGCACGACGTCGAGCGCCGCCGCGGCCGCGGCGGCGAGTGCGGGATGCGCGCCGATCCGCCCCACGGGCCCGAAA
>JADGHI010000516.1 GCA_019689515.1 Acetobacteraceae bacterium
GGCCCCGCGCGCGCCCTCCCGCTCGGGCCTTAGCGGAACAGGCTCAGCAGCGTCTGCGGCGACTGGTTGGCGATCGAAAGCGCCTGAGTGCCGAGCTGCTGACGGATCTGCAGCGCCTGGAGCGATGCCGATTCCCTGGCCAGGTCGGCATCCACCAGAGCCCCGATGCCGCCCTGGAGACTGTCGATCTTCTCCTTGTTGTAGGTGATCTGGGCGTCGACGTAGCGGCTGTGCGCCCCGAAGGCGTTCAGCGCATCGTTGATCGCCGTCTCCACCGCCCGGAAGTTGCCGCCGGCGGCCAGCGCCGCCTGCGCGGCCGCCGCGTCCGCCGGCGCCGGCGTCGCCACGATCAGGCTGGCCTTGGTCACCCCCGTGATCGTGTAGGTGTCACCATTCTCGTTGCGAGTCGTGACGATGCTCGCGGTGATGGTGTCGTCGAGCAGGTTGCCGCCGTTGTAGGTCGCATCGTCGATGAAGTTGGTGATCTGGTCGACCAGCGACGTGTACTGCGCCTCGTACTGCGCCCGCTGATCAGCGCTGAGGTTGCCGTCGGCCAGCTTCACCAGGACCGTACGCACCTCAGCCATCGTCTCCGACACCTTGGTCAGGCCGGCCAGCGCCGTGTCCAGGATGCCCTTCACACCGCCGAGCTGCTCATTGGCGGAGGTAAGGCCGGCGATGTCGGCGCGCACCGTCTGCGCCACAGCGAAGGCCGCACCGTCGTCCCGCGCATCGGCGACGCGGAAGCCGGTGGAGATGCGCTTCTGCGTCACGCCCAACGCGTCGTTGGTGCGGTTGAGCGCCTGCAGCGCGACCATCGCGTTGATGTTGGTGTTCACGGAGTTCAGAGCCATTGGGATATTCCCCACAGCAGGAGGCCCCAGCGGGGCCAGGTTGAACGCCGCCTTTTGCGGTCAGGAGAAACTATGCCGCGGTTCGCCTTAACGCCCGCTGAACGCGCCGCCGGTCAGCCCAGGAAACGCGCGAGGCTCAGAGAGCCCAGCACCGCGATCGCCTGGTAGCTCGCCTCGAGCTGCGTCTGCGTGCCCTTCAGGCGCACCAGCGTCTCCACCATGTCCACCTCCTCGATGGCGGCGAGCTGTTCGCGCAGCGCGACCGTGACTTCCGAATGGCGCGTGCGAATCGCCTCGAGTCGTGCCTCCGCGGCGCCCAGCAGTCCCGCTTCCTCACCGAGTGCGCGTACCGCGCTGCGCAGCCCCTCGCGCACCGTGCCCACCAGCGCCGTGAAATCATCGCCGAGCTGCGCCTGCGCGGGATCCAGCGCGGCCAGCGTCGCCAGCCCGCGCAGCAGGTCCCGCGCCCATGAGCCCGTGGTCTCCCCTCTTGAGACCGCGCGCGCATTGCGGTTGGCGAAGAGGCCATAGCTGACCCGCTCGCCGTCGGCGGCCAGGAGGTCGCGCGGCGGCTCCGATCCGCCCAGGAGCGGATCGGACAGGAAGGCCGAGAACGGCGTCACCCCCGGCGTGTCGTCGAGCGCCGCAGCCCTGGTCGCCGCCGCCACCGCGGCCGCATTGCCGCCGCCCAGCCCTGCCACTGCGGCGGCGATCTGCAGCGCCATGCCGCTGCTCGCGATCGCATTCGGCGACGACACGGGCGGGTTCTGAGTGTCGCTGCCGCCGAACAGGTACTCCCCCGCGTAGCTCTCGTTCAGCAGCCCCGCGACCTGCACCATCGCCTCGCGCGCCATCGCCGCCACGGCGGCGATACGCTCCGGCTCGATGCCGTTGAGATGCATGGTCTCGGCGTAGAATTTCTCGGCGATGGCGGAGAGCTCCGCGAGCACCCCTTGCGCGGCCGCAGCGCGGCCGAGCGCACGGCCGATCACCACCTCATAGGCTTCGCGCCGCGCGATCTCGCCGCGCAGGTCGATCGCGAGTCGCGCATCGGGCCCGACGTCGCCGTACAGCTCCCCGCGCCGGCCGTCCGCCACCTGGCGCGCCAGCACCTCCATCCGCGACCGCAGCTGCGCGGCCTCTATGGCCAGGCCGCCGATCGCGCCGATCATCGATGCCATATCCGACCCCCATTAGCGCAGCGCGGCGAGCAGCTGGTCCCACATCTGCTGCACCACGCCGAGCACCCTCGCATTGGCCGCGTAGGCGTTCTGAAGCTGCACGATCGCCGCTATTTCACCATCCACGTCCACGCCCGAGCGCGCGTTGAACCGCGTCTCGAGCCCGGTCTTGAGGGCAAAGGCGGCCTCGCGCGCCGCCGTCGCGGTGGCGCGGTCGCCGGTATGCGCCGCGGTCACCGCTGCCGCGTAGCCCGTGAGCGTGGCCGGTGCAGCGAATGGCGAGGCCAGCGTCCCATCCGGCCCAAGACCGGAGGTCGCGATCGGCGGCCAGGGCGCCCCGGCGGCAGCCTCGGCACCGAAGGAGAAATCCAGCACCCGGTTGAGCAATTCGACGAATCCCGCCGGCCCGTCGGCCGGGTTGGGCGTGAACGGGGTCGGTCCGCCTGGTGTGCCCGCCACCGCATGGGTCCCGTCGCGCAGCAGGTGCGGCGCCGCACGCACCGCCGGATTCACCCGGATCTCTGCGGCGAAGCCGAGCTGCATCGAGCCTGCATAGGGCTGCGACGGATCGGGCACCGCCCCGGCCGCATTGGTGAACAGCCGCAGCCCCTGCGCATCGAGCCGCGCGGCAAGCTGCGCCGCCGCGATGTCGAGCTCGGCCTGGTAGCGCGGCAGGGTAGCGTCGCGCAGCGTGACGTATTCGGCAAGCCGGCCACCACGCAGTTGCGCCGTCACGTCCACCCCGCCAAGCATGATCCCCGGCAGCGTCCCACTGGCCCAGGAGGCACCCGGACCGACCTGCACATCCGCCGTGGAGAAGGCGTCGCGGTCGGGATCGAGGGGCAGCACCAGCCCGCCGCGCGCGATCAGCGTGATCCCGCCGTTGGGCTGCTTCACGGCGCTCAGCTCGAGCGACTCCGAGAGCCGCGCTATCGCCGCGTCGCGCCGATCCTCGAGCGCGGCCGCATTGCCGCCACGCGCGATTTCCGCCTGGATGTCGCGGGTCAGCGCGGCGACCTCGCGCAGCCCCGAATTGAGCCGCGCGACCTCGGCGACGATGCCCTCCTGCGCACGCTGGCGCGCCGAGCCGATCGCCTGCGCGACCTCGCGGAACCGCGCGACGATATCCTCCGCGGCGAGCAGCACGGCCTCCTGCCGCCCCGAATCCGCCGGCTCGGCGCGCAGTTGGATGAACGCGTCCCGCAGCGCGCCCATCAGGTCGCC
>JADGHI010000517.1 GCA_019689515.1 Acetobacteraceae bacterium
CCGTGTGACGCCTCGAGGCCCCCGAAGTTCCACCGCTTCATCGCCCCCGCGAAGCCCTTGCCGATGGTGACGCCGGTGACGTCCACCTTCTGCCCCTTCACGAAGTGCGCCGCGGACAGCCGCGTGCCGGGATCGAGCACTGCGTCGGGAGCGACGCGAAACTCGACCAGCTTGCGTGGCGCCTCGACCCCCGCCTTCGCAAAGTGGCCCTTCATCGGCTTCGAGACATTCTTCGGCTTGGCATGGCCGATGCCGAGCTGCACGGCGGTGTAGCCATCCTTCTCGGCCGTACGGGCCGCCACCACGCGCACGTCATCAACGTGCAACACCGTGACCGGCACCGTCGAGCCATCCTCGTTGAACAGCCGGGTCATGCCCAGCTTCCTCGCGATCAGGCCTGTGCGGCCATTTCTCGCGGCCATGGCAGCGTGCTCCCCCGGGCGTCCTACAGCTTGATCTCGACGTCCACCCCAGCCGCGAGGTCGAGCTTCATCAGCGCGTCAACCGTCTGCGGCGTGGGATCAACGATGTCGAGCAGCCGCCGGTGCGTGCGGATCTCGAATTGCTCGCGGCTCTTCTTGTCGATGTGCGGCGAGCGGTTGACCGTGAAGCGCTCGATCTGGGTCGGCAGCGGGATCGGGCCCCGCGTCCGCGCGCCGGTCCGCTTCGCGGTGTTCAGGATCTCCCGCGTGCTGGAGTCCAGCACGCGGTAGTCGAACGCCTTGAGGCGGATGCGGATGCTCTGGCTTTCCATGCCGGTGGACCCGTCTCTCCCGACCGCACTCACTCGACGATCTTGGCGACGACGCCGGCGCCGACCGTGCGGCCGCCCTCACGGATCGCGAAGCGCAGACCCTCGTCCATCGCGATCGGGGCGATCAGCTCGATGTCCATGGACACGTTGTCGCCCGGCATCACCATCTCGACGCCCTCAGGCAGCCGGACAACGCCGGTGACATCGGTCGTGCGGAAGTAGAACTGCGGCCGGTAGTTGGTGAAGAAGGGCGTGTGCCGCCCGCCCTCCTCCTTGGTCAGCACGTAGGCCTCGGCCTTGAACTTGGTGTGCGGCGTGATCGAGCCGGGCGCGGCGAGCACCTGCCCGCGCTCCACGTCCTCGCGCTTGGTGCCGCGCAGCAGCGCGCCGATGTTGTCGCCCGCCTCGCCCTGGTCGAGCAGCTTGCGGAACATCTCGACGCCGGTCACCACGGTCTTGGTCGTCGGGCGCAGGCCAACGATCTCGACCTCGTCACCGACCTTGATGACGCCGCGCTCGACGCGCCCCGTCACCACCGTGCCGCGGCCCGAGATCGAGAACACGTCCTCGATCGGCATCAGGAACGGACGATCCTTCGGGCGCTCAGGCTGCGGGATGTAGCTGTCCACCGCCTCCATCAGCTTCAGCACCGCCTGCTTGCCAATCTCGGGCTCGCGATCCTCGAGCGCGCAGAGCGCCGAACCGCGGATCACCGGGATGTCGTCGCCGGGGAACTGGTAGGACTTCAGCAGCTCGCGCACCTCGAGCTCGACCAGGTCGAGGAGCTCGGGGTCGTCCACCATGTCCACCTTGTTCATGAACACGACGAGCGCCGGCACGCCGACCTGGCGGGCGAGCAGGATGTGCTCGCGCGTCTGCGGCATCGGGCCGTCGGCGGCGCTGACGACGAGGATCGCCCCGTCCATCTGCGCCGCGCCGGTGATCATGTTCTTCACGTAGTCAGCGTGGCCCGGGCAGTCCACGTGCGCGTAGTGCCGGTTCGCCGTCTCGTACTCGACGTGCGAGGTCGAGATCGTGATGCCGCGCGCCTTCTCCTCCGGAGCCTTGTCGATCTGATCGTAGGCCGTGAAGGTTGCACCGCCAACCTCAGCGAGCACCTTGGTGATGGCCGCGGTCAGCGAGGTCTTGCCGTGGTCGACATGACCGATCGTGCCGATGTTGCAGTGCGGCTTGGTGCGCTCGAACTTTGCCTTCGCCATGGTGGGGGTTCCTCGACCGGTCCTTGCCTTACCAGCGGTAGTGGCTGAACGCCTTGTTGGCCTCAGCCATCCTGTGGGTATCCTCGCGCTTCTTGACGGCAGCGCCGCGGTTGTTCGCCGCGTCCATCAGCTCCGCCGAGAGGCGCTCTTCCATCGTGTGCTCACCACGCTTCCGCGCAGCTTCGATGATCCAGCGGATCGCGAGCGCCTGCCGACGCTCCGGCCGCACCTCGACCGGCACCTGGTAGGTCGCGCCACCGACGCGGCGCGAGCGAACCTCCACGGCCGGCTTCACGTTGTCCAGCGCCTCGTGGAACAGGCGCAGCGGGTCGCTGTTCGGCCCGCCGCGGCGCTTCAGCGTGTCCATCGCGGCGTAGACGATGCTCTCAGCAACACTCTTCTTACCGTCGTACATCAGCACGTTCATGAAACGGCTCAGCACGACGTCGCCGAACTTCGGGTCCGGCAGGACCTCTCGCTTCTCTGCGCGGTGACGGCGCGACATCGCTCAGCGACTCCTCACTTCGGCCGCTTGGCGCCGTAGAGCGAGCGGCGCTGACGGCGCTTGGCGATGCCCTGGGTATCGAGCACGCCGCGCAGGATGTGGTAGCGCACGCCGGGCAGGTCCTTCACGCGACCGCCACGGATCAGCACCACCGAGTGCTCCTGCAGGTTGTGCCCCTCGCCGGGGATGTAGCTCACCACCTCATAACCATTCGTCAGGCGCACCTTCGCGACCTTCCGCAGGGCCGAGTTCGGCTTCTTCGGGGTCGTCGTGTAGACGCGCGTGCACACGCCCCGCTTCTGCGGGCTCCCCTGCAGCGCCGGGACCTTGTTCCGGCTCGGCTTGCGCTCACGCCCCTTGGCAATGAGCTGGTTGATCGTCGGCATGACGCCCCTTCGTGCCTGCTCTCACGGCCGCGCGAACACCGCACCAACGGGCCTCGCCCGCAGCGTCGGCGCGCTTACCGCGCGCCCCTGCGGGCGTCCATCCCGCCTCCGGCCTCAGCCGTCCTACCCTGGGCGGAACGGCGGCGCCGGTGGCGCAGCGTTGTGGACCAAAAGACCTGGAGGGCCGCGGCCGCGAGTTGCGCCGTGCCCTGCCAAGGGCGCGCTATCTACGCGCCCAACAAGGGGGTGTCAACACCTCGCTACCGCGTCGGGTCCAGGAATGCGAAGGGCCGGCCCCATACGGGACCGGCCCTCCAAAATGACCCCAGTCACTGTGTGGAAAGCGCCGCGATTAGGCCCCCGGGCCGCCACACC
>JADGHI010000518.1 GCA_019689515.1 Acetobacteraceae bacterium
GTCAGCAGGCCGCCGCTGCTCGCCGTGCGCGCGAGGGGCGCGGCGAGGCCAACGCGAGCACCGGCTCGCTCGGCCTCGCCCTTGCGCCGCGCGTGGGCGGGCCGCGCAGTGAGGGCGGCGTCGAGGTCGTGCGCGTCCGCCCCGGCAGCGTCGCCGAGGAGCGGGGCTTGCAGGTGGGCGACGTGATCCTCCGCGCCGGCGACCGCGCCGTATCGCGCCCGCGCGAGGTGGCGGAGGCGGTCAACGCCGCGCGCGAGGCGGGGCGCCCGGCGATCGCGCTGCAGATCGAGCGGGGCGAGGCCCGCGCCTTCGTCGCCCTGCCACTGAACCAGCAGCGCCAGGGCGAGCGCGGCGGGGGCTCGGAGACCGGCAGCAACGACTGACGGCTACCGACCGCACGAGCCCCGGGGCCTGCCAGGGCGGCGCGCACGGGAGCGCGCCGCCCGCCGATGCGCAGCCGCGTCCGGCGTGGCGCGCAACGCCGCCGCCTCGGTGGCGAGTTCGATGCGGCGGCACAGCGCGCCGCGCCAGGTCGCGCCTCTCGGCCCCGACACCGCCGCCCAGCACCTTAAACATCCGGATCATCACGGCGGGCTGCCCGGCGTAACCTCGCGCAGCATCAGGTCGTCGCTACCGCACCGATCGAGGCGGCAGCGATGGCGCCCAGCGCGTCGCTCGCGCAGGGTGCGCGCCGGCAGGACAAACACGCCAAACACCGGCATCCCGAACAGCAGTTCGGGCCGCAGCACCAGCGCCGCGTCTGCGAGGTGCCTGAACTGCTCGACGAACGGCCGCGCTCATGTCCATGACGAGGCGCGCCCCTCGTCCCCGCTGCCTGCGGGCCGAGGCGGGACGGCCCAGCCGGGCCGCGGTTTGCGGCCTGCTGCGGGCCGCGGCAGCAGCCAATCGGACACAGGCATGCTGGTCAGCGCCGCCACCGGCGCCGCCCGCGCGCGGTGCATGCGTGACGGCAGGACAGCCGATGGACCGCCAGGGAGTCACGTGACACTCTGCCGCCGGGCGCCGCCGGTGAGCACCGCACAGCCGCCGACGCGGCGAGCGGGCGCACCACCGGATGGGCCGGAAATCGGGAGGAACAACCAGCATGAGGAAGCGCAAGGACAGCACCGGCACGGCGCCGGAGATGGCACATCGTCGGCCGCGGCACGCAACGCAGCAGATCGGAGCGGCGGCGCGATGAGGCTCGCGGGCAAGATCGGGATCGTCACCGCGGCGGCGTCCGGCATGGGCCGCGCCGGCGCCCTGCGCTTCGCGCAAGAGGGCGCAGCCGTCGCCGTCGTGGACCTGGACGCCGCGGCCGCGGAGGCGACGGCCGCCGCCATCACCGCCGCGGGCGGCCAGGCGCTGGCCCTCGCTGGCGACCTGCGCGACGACGGCTTCGCGCGTGACATCGTCCGCAAGACCGTCGCGCGCTTCGGCGGCCTCGACTTCGTCTGGAACCATGTCGGCCATCCGGGGCCGAGCACGGTCGAGGGCGTGGACATGGACGACGTCGCCCTCGCCCTCGACCTCAACCTGCGCACGGTGCTGGTCACCACGTCGGAGGCGATCCCGCATCTGCGCGCGCGCGGCGGCGGCACCAGCCTGCTGTTCACCGCCTCGACCTCGGGCCTGGTCGGCTCGCCGAACAGCCCGGTCTATTCGATGGCGAAGTTCGGCGTGGTCGGCTTCGTGAAATCGCTCGCCAAGCGCCTCGCGCCCGAGGGGATCCGGGTGAACGCGATCTGCCCCGGGCCGATCGACACGCCGATGCTGCGCGTCTTCGTCAAGCGGCCGGACCAGCAGACGCCGGCCGGCATGACCGTGGAGGACCTGGTGCAGCGGCGCGCCTCGCAGGTTCCCTTCGGCCGCCCCGGCCGGCCGGAGGAGGTGGCGAACGCCGCGCTGTTCCTCATCTCAGACGAGGCGTCCTACGTCTCGGGCGTCGCGTTGCCCGTGGATGGCGGCGCCACCGCGTAAGCGCGGCACCGCCCCGCCGGCAGGGGGGATCGCTCCTCCCTACCGGCGTCCCGCCCCACCACCGCTTCCGGAGGCGGCCGTTCCGCCCGCCGAAGACGGCACGCTGCCGGTCATCGGCCCCATCGGGGTGACGCGCAGGATCTCGCCCCGCGGGTCGTCCGTCAGGGCGTAGATCGTGCCGTCCGGACCCTGCGCGACGTCGCGGATGCGCTCCCCGATCGCGATGCGGTCCTCGGCCCGCACCCGCGTGCCGTCCAGGACCAGGCGCACGATCGCCCGCGCGCTCAGGCCGCCGATCAGGATGTTCCCGCGCCAGTCCGGGAAGGCGTCGCCGGTGTAGAAGATCATGCCGGAGGGCGAGATCACCGGCGTCCACTGGTACACCGCGTCCGCGAGGTCGGGGCGCGTCCGCGGGCTGGGGATCGCCTCGCCGTTGTAGTGTCGGCCCCAGCTCACCAGCGGCCAGCCGTAATTGCGCCCGGCCTCCGGGATGTTCAGCTCGTCGCCGCCGCGCGGCCCCATCTCCGCCACCCACAGCGCGCCCGTGTCAGGGTGGAGCGCCGCCGCCTCGATGTTGCGGTGGCCGTAGGACCAGATCCCCGGCCGCGCGTCCTGCCGGCCGACGAAGGGATTGTCCGACGGAATGCTGCCGTCCGGGTTGATGCGCACGATCTTACCGAGATCGCTCAAGAGATCCTGCGCAGGCTGGAACTTGAAGCGCTCGCCCAGGGTGATGAAGAGCACCCCCTCCCGCGAGAACACGATGCGGGAGCCGAAATGGTTGTTGCCGCTCACCTTCGGCTCCTGGCGGAAGATCACCTCGACGGCCTCGAGGCCCGTTGCGCCCTCGTTCAGTCGCGCCCGCGCGACGGCGGTGGAGGCGACTCCGCCCTCGCCCGGCTCGGCGTAGCTGAGATAGAGGCGCCGGTTCGAGGCGAAGCCGGGGTCGAGCGCCACATCGAGCAGCCCGCCCTGGCCTTGGGCGAACACCGCGGGCACGCCGCGCAGCGGCTCCGAGACGCGCCCTTCGGCCGTGACGATGCGCAGCCGCCCCGGCCGCTCCGTCACCAGCATCCGGCCGTCCCCGGGCAGGAAGGCGATGCCCCAGGGATGCACAAGGCCGCGAGCGACGGACTCCACCCGCACCGGTCCGGCCCCGCTCCGGACCTCGCGAGTCGGCCGCCGGGCCTGCGCCCTCGCCGCGCGCGGCGCCACCGCCCCCCCCCGCGCCCCCCCGGCCGCCCCGCCGCCCGCGGCCAA
>JADGHI010000519.1 GCA_019689515.1 Acetobacteraceae bacterium
AGGCTGGGTCGGCCGGGTCCGCTACTCGGACGGCGCCGGAGGCGGCACCGGCCTCACCTTCCGCGCCATCGGGGCGGCGCTCGGCTCCAGCCACTTCGGCCTCGGCGCGATGGCGCGGCTGCAGAAGTACCGTTCCCGCGCCGGCATGGCGCCGAAGAACCTCATCTGCTCCGAGATGTGCATCCTCGCCTACCAACTGGCGATGTCCGAGGATGATCCGGACTTCATCAGGCTCGACGCGAAGCACAGCACGCCGGCCAGGCTCATGAGCTATCTGGACTCCTCGCCCTACTGGGCGCTCGTCGCCTACCGGCTCCCGTCGTCGTAAGGGGCGGCCGGCCCTCCTCAGGCCCAGCCGCGCGAGAGGCGCCTGAGGGGGGTCGCCGCCGGGCGCCTGCCCTCCCCCACATAGCCTTCGTGGTACGTCTCGATCCGTGCGGGGTCGTAGAGGTAGTTCACCATCAGCCCGCAGCTCTCCCGCATCCCCTTCTCGGAGACGTCGCCAAGCCAATTGATGCGCTCCACCCGCGCGCCGTTGGAGAGGTGGAAATGCGCCACGGGGTCGCGGGCGCGCCTCGGGTTACGCGGGTCGACCTCGGCCAGCAGGTAGCGCGCGCACAGGCGGGTCAGCACCGGCTCCAGCACCTTCGCCAGCTCCTGGTCGCGATGCCAGCCGCGGCGCGCGAGGATACGGCGCAAGGCCTGCGCACCCTCGGGCATCTCCACCGCCATAGCCGCTGACCCGGCCATCGCCGTCGCGCTGCCGTTCGGGGCCGGCAGGGCCGGCAGCTCCGGCGCGGCCTTCAGCAGCGCCTCAATCTCCGCCTCCGTGAGCAGTTCCGGGTCCTCGACCAGGGCCTGGTCCAGCCAGCGGCAGAAGCCCGGGATCGGCGACAGCGTGGCGAAGGTCTTGAGGCTGCGGAACTCCTCACTGAGCAGCGCGACGACGCGCTTGATCAGGAAATTGCCGAAGGAGATGCCGTCCAGGCCTCGCTGGCAGTTGTTGATCGAATAGAAGATCGCCGTGTCGGCCTCGCGCGGGTCGAGCACCGGCGCCTTCTGGTCGAGCAGGCGCTGCACGCTGGTCGCCATGCCCTCGACCAGCGCCACCTCGACGAAGATCAGCGGCTCGTCCGGCATGCGCGGGTGGAAGAAGGCGTAGCAGCGCCGGTCGGAGTCGAGCCGGTTCTTGAGGTCGCGCCAAGTGCGGATGCGGTGCACCGCCTCATAGCCGACGAGCTTCTCGAGCAGCGAGGCCGGCGAGGACCAGTCGATCCGGCGCAGGTCGAGGAAGCCGACGTCGAACCAGTTCGCCAGCAGCGTCTTGAGGTCCGCCTCCAGCGCGGCGAGCAACGGATCGCCATTCCGTGCGCGCAGCAGGTGGGCGCGCAGGTTGACCAGGAACTTCACGCCGTCGGGGATGGTGGTGAACTGCGTCAGCAGCCGCATGCGCGGCGGCTCGAGCGCGCGGCGGAGCTGGGCCTGGGCGGCGGAGCGCTCCGCCAGGTCATGCCCCGCTTCCTTGACGCGCTCGATCGCGCGCGCCACCGCCTCCGGGTCGGAATCGAAGCGCGCGAGCGTGCGCAGGAATTCAAGCCGCCCGTGCTCGTCGGCGGACAGGTAGGCCTGCGCCAGCCGGGCGGCGCGGTTGCGCGCCGAGACCTCGCCGCCCCGCCCGTCGAGGCAGGCGCGCATCTGCTCCTCGATCCCGTCCTCGGTGCCGCCCGCGACCGCCGAGGCCATGTCCCGCCACAGGCTGGCAACGCGCCGCAGCGCCCGATCAAACAGGCCGACCTGCTCCGGCTGGGAACTGGTCGCGATGGCGATGTCCGACATGCGGCGGCCCCTCACGCTGGTCGTCGTCTGCCTCACTGGATGTAACCTAGCGCAACGGGGCGTGAAGGACAGGCGCCGCAAGCAGCGGAAAGCGCAGCCGGCAGGAAGTTGATGAGGTCCTCCGCGATCAGGCCCTGTGGTTGTTGCAACGCAGCGGCGCCGGCCGCGGCACCATGCAGCCAGGCCCCGGCGCAGGCTGCCTCGAACGGGGCCATGCCCTGGGCGAGCAGCGCGCCGATGATGCCCGCGAGCACGTCGCCGCTGCCCGCCGTGGCGAGCGAGGGCGGGGCGTTGCCGTTGATCGCCACCCGCCCGTCCGGCGCTGCGATCACGGTGTCGGGCCCCTTGAGCAGCACCACGGCGCCGGTCAGCGCCGCGGCACGGCGGGCCGCCGAGGGCTTGTTGCCCCCGATGGGACCGAAGACGCGTGCGAACTCGCCCTCATGCGGGGTAAGGACCGCCGCGCCGCGGAGCATCTCGGGTGCACCCGCGCAGGCGGTGACGGCGCCCGCGTCGGCGATCACCTCGCGGCGTCCGGCCTCGATGAGCTGGCGCAGGGCCGCGCGGGTCGAGGGCTCCGGCGCCAGGCCGGGCCCGATCACCCAGGCCCGGCGCCGCGCATCGGCGAGCAGCGAGGGAAGCGGCTCCTCGGTGACGATCGTGCCCGGCTCGCCGCAGCGATAGACGGCGGCGGAGGCCGCATCCGGCGCCGCGATCGTCACCAGCCCCGCGCCGACCCGCCGCGCCGCACCGGCGACGAGCCGCGCCGCGCCCGTCATCCCCGCCCCGCCGAGTATGGTGAGATGGCCGCGCGCATACTTGTGCACCGCCGGGCCGTGCTGCGGCAGTCGCCAGAGGGCGCCCGGCCGGTTGGCGAAGCTGCGCGGCGCGACGTGCGCGAGCACCGAGGCGGGCAGGCCGATATCCGCGAGGATCGTCTCGCCGCAGAGCGTGCGCCCCGGCAGCAGGAGGTGTCCGGGCTTGAGCCGGAAGAAGGTGACGGTCAGCGCGGCCTGTGGCGCGACGCCGCGGACCTGCCCGGTCGCGCCGTCCACGCCCGAGGGCATGTCCACCGCCAGCACCGGGCAATGGCCGGCGCAGGCCCTCAGCGCTTCCGCGGCGATCCCGTCCACCGGCCGGGCGAGGCCAGCGCCGAACACCGCGTCAATCACGAGCCCGGCGCGCGCGACCGCTTCCGGCCCGAACGGCGCCATCGGCCCACGCCAGCGCGCCGCGGCGAGCGCCGCGTCGGAGCCGGGACGCGGCGGGGCGAGCGCGGCCACCGCGACCGGCCAGCCGGCCTGCTCCAGCAGCCGCGCGGCGACGTAGCCGTCTCCGCCGTTGTTCCCGGGCCCGGCCAGCACGAGGGTGCGGCAGGGACGGAAGCGGCGCATGGCCGCCC
>JADGHI010000520.1 GCA_019689515.1 Acetobacteraceae bacterium
CCCGGCTGGCCGCGCTGCACGGGGCGATCCGCCGCGCGGCGGCGGGCCGCCCGCCGGCCGAGCGCACCGTGCTGGTGCACCTCGGCGACTACGTGGACCGCGGCCCCGACAGCGCCGCCGTGGTCGAGCGCCTGCTGCGCGGCCCCCCGCCCCTGCCCGGCGCCGAGGTGATCAACCTGGTGGGCAACCACGAGGTCATGATGCTGGACGCCTTCGACCCCCGCTCAGCGCCCGGCGCCATCGGCTTCTGGCTCGACAATGGCGGCGCGGCGACCCTGGCGAGCTACGGCGCCGAAGTGGAGGACGCGGCGAGCTGGGAACTGGTGCCGCAGGAGCACCTCGCCTTCCTGCGCCGCTGCGCACTCTCATGGCGCGCCGGCGGCTACCTGTTCGTGCATGCCGGGGTGCGCCCGGGCGTGCCGCTCGACCGCCAGGACCCGTTCGACCTGGTCTGGATCCGCGAGCCCTTCCTCAGCTTCCAGGGCGAACTGGACGCGGTGGTGGTGCACGGCCACACGCCTTCCGCCATGCCGGAGGTGCTGCCGCACCGCATCGGCATCGACACCGGCGCGGTGTTCGGCGGCGCGTTGACCTGCCTCGTGCTGGAGGGGCGCCGGATGGCGTTCCTCTCGGTCTGACGGCGCGCGGGGGCGGACGGGTCCGCCACGCCGCCCCTACCCCCTACCGCGCCGCCGCGCTGGCCTCGCTGCGCACGGCCCCGACGCGCTGCGCCAGCGCCGCGGCCATGAACTCGTCGAGGTCCCCGTCCAGCACCGCCTGCGGGTTGCCCTTCTCCACCCCGGTCCGCAGGTCCTTCACGAGCTGGTAGGGCTGCAACACGTAGCTGCGGATCTGGTGGCCCCAGCCGATGTCGGTCTTCCCGGCCTCCGCCGCCTCGGCCACCGCCTCGCGCTTCTTCAGCTCCAGCTCGTAGAGGCGGGCCTTCAGCATCTCCATCGCGATCGCGCGGTTGCGGTGCTGGCTGCGGTCCTGCGTGCTCGCTACCACGATGCCCGTCGGGATGTGGGTGAAGCGCACGCCGGACTCGGTCTTGTTCACGTGCTGCCCGCCCGCGCCCGAGGCGCGGAAGGTGTCGGTCCGGATGTCGGCCGGGTTGATCTCGATCTCGATGCGGTCGTCCACCACCGGGTAGACATAGACGCTCGCGAAGCTGGTCTGCCGCCGCGCCGCGGCGTCGAAGGGCGAGATGCGCACCAGGCGGTGCACGCCGCTCTCGGTCTTGAGCCAGCCGTAAGCGTTCGGGCCGCTCACCTGGATGGTGGCGCTCTTGATCCCGGCCTGCTCGCCGTCGGAGCGCTCGGTGAGCGTCACCTTGTAGCCGTGGGCCTCGGCCCAGCGCATGTACATGCGCAGCAGCATCTCGGCCCAGTCCTGGGCCTCGGTGCCGCCGGCGCCGGCGTTGACCTCGACGTAGCAGTCGTTGCCGTCGGCCTCGCCGGAGAGCAGGCTCTCGATCTCGCGCCGCTTCGCCTCATCGGCCAGCCGGCGCAGGTCGGCGACGGCGGCGTCCGCGGTCGCAGTGTCGTCCTCGGCCTCGGCCAGCTCGATCAGGGCGAGCGTGTCCTCGACCTCGCGCTCCAGCCGGCGCACGCCCTCGACCTGGTCGGCGAGGCGAGTGCGCTCGCGCATCACCTGCTGCGCCGCCGCCGGGTCGTTCCAGAGCGCGGGGTCCTCGGCGCGGGCGTTCAGTTCATCGAGACGGCGGACGGCGGCATCCCAGTCAAAGATGCCTCCTTAGCAGAGCCACCGAGTGGGTGATCTGCTCGTGCAATGCTTCGGCGTCGGCACGCATGGCTGCTGTTTCGCCTTCCGTCGGTTCCCGGTTCGCGCAGCGGCTGGCGCGGCGTTCCGGCGGTATGGGCTGAAGGTGCGGGCTCAATAGAGCCCGCCGAGGCTCCTGTCGAGGTTGGTGGCGCCGCCACCGCCTCCGGCACCGCCGTCCTCCTCGCCGCTTCCGTAGCGGCGCCAGGCGCTGTTCTCGGTGCCGGGCCGGAAGGGCTCGAGGATGGTGCCGTTGCCGACATTGACCCGCACCAGCGCCACGCCGGGCGGGGCGCGGAACGGCACCGGCGGGCTGTCGCGGAGCGCGGCGGCGACGATCTCGCGGAAGATCGGCGCGGCGTTCTGCCCGCCCGTCTCGCCGCTGCCGAGCGTGCGCGGCTCGTCATGGCCGATCCAGACCGCGACGACGATGTCCGGGGTGAAGCCGACGAACCAGTTGTCCATGTAGTCGTTCGTCGTGCCCGTCTTGCCCGCGACCGGCCGGCCGAGGCGGTTGCCGATCGCGCCTGCGGCGGTGCCGCGCTGCACCACGCCCTGCAGCAGGCTCACCATCTGGTAGGCGGCGATCGGGTCGGTGACCTGGGGGCGCTCCTCGGTCAGCGTGGGCGGACCGGCGCTCGGGTCGGCGGCGTCGCAGCCATGACACTGGCGGATGTCGGCGCGCCAGACGACGCGGCCGCGCCGGTCCTGCACGGAATCGATCAGGGTCGGAACCACCTGCCGCCCGCCGTTGACGAAGCTCGCATAGGCCGCGGCCATGCGCAGCACCGTCGTCTCGCCCGCGCCGAGCGAGAGGGCGAGGTAGTGCGGCATGTTCGGGATCACCCCGAACCGCGCGGCGACGTCCGCCACGCGCTCCATCCCGACCTCGCGGGCGAGGCGCACCGTAACCAGGTTGAGCGAGCGCTCCATCGCCTGGCGCATGGTGACCCAGCCGTTGAAGTTGCCGCTGTAATTGTGTGGCCGCCACCAGCCGCCCCGGCCGTCGGGAAGCTCGATCGGCGCGTCCTCGAGCTGCGCGTTGGGCGGGATGCCCTGCTCCAGTGCAGCGAGATAGACGAAGGGCTTGAAGGAGGAGCCGGGCTGGCGCATCGCCTGGGTGGCGCGGTTGAACTGGCTCCGTTCGAAGCTCCAGCCGCCGACCATCGCGTGCACCCGCCCCGTGGCGGGATCGAGCGCGACGACCGCGCCCTCCACCGCCGGGATCTGGCGCAGCGCCACGCGCACCGATCCGGAAGAGCCGGACGCGGGGGCCGAGGACGGCTCCACCATCACCACGTCGCCCGGCTGGAGCACCTGCTGAAGGCGCGACGCCCGCGTCCAGCGGAGATCCGCGTCCAGCGCGAGCGTGCCGAGGCGCGGCTGCGCGGCGCCGCGCGGGTCGGGCCGTTCCACCCAGCCGAGCCGCGCCTCGCGGTCGCGCACCTCCAGCG
>JADGHI010000521.1 GCA_019689515.1 Acetobacteraceae bacterium
GGTCGGGCGCGGCGACGCGCCGGCGGCCTCCGCCGTTCCGCTCCGGGCGTTCATGGCTTCGCTGCTCGCGCTCATCAGGCGTTCCCCTATCTCGTGCCGGGGCGCCGACTGGCCGCCGCCGGGACATCCTCTCAAAGCCTGCCCGCACGCGCCGCCGCCGCCAAGGGCCGCCGGGGCGGGGCAGGGCCGCACGGCGCGGGCAGGTGGGAGAAATGATGACAAACGCGCCCGGCCGATCGAGCATGACCCTTCCGGCACGAGGGACAGGCGGCCGAGGTCTCAGCGCCGAGGCAGGCCCGGGGAGGACAGGATGGCGGAGACGCTCCAGGCGACCGAGGGCGATATGCGGATCGAGGACATCCCCTATCGCCGCCGCCCGGACGGGGGAGAGCCGCTGCTCGCGCGGCTCTACCGGCCGGCACGCGGCACCGGCCCCTTCCCGGCGGTGGTGGAGGTGCATGGCGGCGCCTGGACCGGCAGCGACCGGCTCAACAACGCCGCCATCGCGACCGAATTCGCGCGCGAGGGCATCGTCACCCTCTCGCTCGACTTCCGCATGCCGCCGGAGGCGCCCTACCCCGCCTCGCTCGCCGACATCAATTAGGGCGTGCGCTGGATGAAGGCGCATGCCGCGGCGTTCGGCTGCCGCGCGGATAAGGTCGGCCTGTTCGGCACCTCCTCCGGTGGGCACCAGGTGCTGCTCGCAGCGCTGCGGCCGCGCGATCCGCGCTACGCCGCGCTGACGCTCGAGGAGGCGCCGGATGTGGATGCCGGCGTCGCCTTCGTGATCTCCGGCTGGGGCGTGCTCGATCCGCTGCTGCGCTACCGCCTAGCGCGCGAGCGGGGCGACGCGAAGATGATCGCCAGCCACGACGCCTTCTGGCGCACCGAGGCAGCGATGGAGGAAGGCACCCCGGCGGTGGTCCTCGAACGCGGCGAAGCGCAGGCGGTCCCGCCGGCGCTGGTGTTCCAGGGCGACGCCGACGAATGGGTGCCGAACGAGGCGGCCGAGCGCCTCGCGCGCGCCTGGCGCCAGGCGGGCGGGCATATGGAACTGGCGCTGTTCCCTGGCGAGGGCCACACCTTCATGCGGGAGAGGCCCGAGGCGCCGAACTCGTTGCAGGCGATGGCGATGGTGAAGGCCTTCATCCGCGCGCACGGCGCGTAGCGGGGCGGCGGGGGCCTCAGCCGATCAGGGCGAGGCTCCGGGCCAGCGTGCAGGCAGCAACGAGAAGGGTCAGCCCCGCGAAGATCTTGGTCAGCGCGCCGCGCTGCCGCGACAGCGCGGGCGCCGAGCGGGCTGCCGGGCACGCCGCCCGCGACGAAGACGGCGGCCAGCGTCCAGTCCACCAGCCCGGCAAAGGCATAGCTGGCGGCGGTGGCCTGACCGAAGGCAGGGACGGCAACCAGCAAGGTGCCGGCCCCCTTGCGGCATCGGCATGCCGGTCGCCAGGATCAGCCCCGCACGATCAGGAACCTGCCGCCGATACCGAAGAAGCCGGACAGTGCTCCGGCCGCGAGCCCGGCTCAGGCCATCGCCAGTGGCCGGTTCCAGGGCATCAGCCGCAGCAGCCGCGCCATGCCGCAGGTTCCGGTTAGGCCGGCGAAGACCAGCCCGGCGCCGACGAAGGCCGAGAGGCCGTAGAACCAGGGCGCGACCAGCGCGCCGAGCACCACGCCGAGCAGCACCAGCGAGCCCGCCGCGATCTGTACCTGCCGCATCAGCTCGAGCGGCTGGCGGCGGTCCTCGGCGACCGGCAGGCCCGCCTTCTTCCAGGCATCCAGCCCGCCCTCGACCGCATAGGCCTCGCAGGCCGGCCCGACCTTGGCGGCCAAGCGGGCGGCATTGTCCCGGGTACGGGCGCCGGAGCGGCAGTGGAACAGCACGGGCCTGCCCTGCTGCACGGCAAGTTCCACTTCCTCCAGCCGCGAGAGCGGCAGGTTGCGCGCGCCCGGGACGTGCTCGCGCGCGTGCTCGTCCGGCTCGCGGATGTCCACCAGGATGGCGCCCTCCTCGCGCAGCAGGCGGGCGGCCTCGGCGGGAGTGATGGTCTTCAGCATGGGTCCGGTCCTTCGGTTCGGCGCTTCGGGTCGCTCCGGCCGATCGGTCAGCCGGCGGAACCGGGCGGGCAGTAGAGGTCGCGCAGGACCTCCAGCACCCGGGCGGCCTTGGGGTCGACCAGGCGGTAGAACACCGCCTGGGCCTCCTTCCGCGTCGCCACCAGCCCGTCCTCGCGCAGCCGGGCGAGGTGCTGCGACAGGGCCGGCTGGGAGAGGCCGAGCGCCTCCGCCAGCGCGCCGACGCTCATCTCGCCCTCGGCGATGAGGTGGCAGAGCAGCAGCAGGCGATTCTCGTTGGCGAGCAGGCGAAGCAACTGCGCCGCTTCCGCCGCCTTCTCCTCCAGTCCGTCGAGGTCCCGCAGGGCCGGGGCCGGCACTGCCGCCATCGTCGTCGTCGTGTCCGTCCGTTTCATAATCTTGTGCTAATTAAGTTTATTCTTATGTTAACGTCAAGCCCCATCCCCCGGCAACGGAGGACGTCATGCAGAAGCCCGCCATCCGCGCCTTCTTCGACGAACCGACGAACACCATCAGCTACCTGGTCTGGGACCCCGCGACCAAGGAAGGCGCCGTGATCGACCCGGTGCTCGACTGGGACAACCGCTCCGGCGAGGCCGACACCCGATCCGCCGACCGCATCCTCCAGGCCGCGGCCGAGGAAGGCGTGCGCATCGTCTGGGTGCTGGAGACCCACGCCCATGCCGACCACCTGACCGCGGCGCCCTACATCAAGTCGAGGATCGGCGCGCCGATCGGAATCGGCGAGCAC
This sequence comes from Acetobacteraceae bacterium, assembly GCA_019689515.1. Classification (GTDB taxonomy): domain Bacteria; phylum Pseudomonadota; class Alphaproteobacteria; order Acetobacterales; family Acetobacteraceae; genus Caldovatus. Next base: position 2,831 of record JADGHI010000521.1, read on the forward strand.
ATCAAGGAGGTGCAGCGGATCTTCGGCCCGGTCTTCAACGCGCGCGACATCAAGCCCGAGGGCGGCGACTTCGACCGGCTGTTCAAGGACGGCGAGCGCTTCCCGATCGGCCGGCTCGAGGTCGAGGTGATGCACCTGCCCGGCCACACGCCGGCCGACATCGCCTACAGGATCGGCGGCGGCGACGTCTTAGAGCACCTAACGAAACCGGGTCTGGCGCGTTGTGGGCGGCATGGCCCGGCCCCTTGTTCCTGACGACCTCTGGGCGACGATCGAGCCGCTCTTGCCGCCGCCGCGTCCGAAGCCGAAGGGGGGCAGACCGCCCATCCCGGATCGCGCAGCGCTGACCGGGATCCTCTTCGTGCTGAAGTCGGGCATCCCGTGGGGGTGGGGGGGCGGGCCC
>JADGHI010000522.1 GCA_019689515.1 Acetobacteraceae bacterium
CCGGAAAGCCAGCCCACGCCAAAGCCAATGCCAAGCAGCAGCAGGGCATTCACCGACATCTCGGCGATCGGCAGATAGACCTGCATCGCGCGCGCCTTCCCGCCACCTCTTCCGGCTTCGATTCGGTTCGGCTGGCAGCCCGGGGTTTGGCCCCGGACGTCACCCCAAGCAAGTGACGCCGCCGCAGCACGAAGGCGCGCCCGGCGCGATTCCGCGCGAGCGTTGCCGAGGCACTGCGGCAGCCTGCGCTCCCCAATGGCCCGCGATTGTGGCGACGGCACGGCCATGGCGCGCTATCATTGCCGCGCCATGACGAATCCTTCGCCTCCGTTGCTTTCCCGCCGCGCCCTCCTCGGTGGAGCCGGTGCTGCGGCAGCCGCGACGCTCGCCGCACCGGCGATCCGTCATCCCGGCGCCGCGGAGATCGCCGCGCGGGTGTCGCTGATCCACCTCAACGACTTCCATTCGCGCCACGAGCCGGTGGACGCCCAGAGCGCCGCCACCTGCCGGATCGCGGGCGAGGGCGACGGCGACGGGGCCGCCTGCCTCGGCGGCAGCGCCCGGCTGGCGGGCGCGATCCGTGCCGCGCGCCGCGCCGCCGCCGCGGAGGGGCGTGCGGCATTCGCCTTCGACGCCGGCGACCAGTTCATGGGCAGCCTCTTCTACACCCATTACCGTGGCGACGCGGAGCTCGCGGTGATGCGTGCCTGGGGCTGCGAGGCGATGGCCCTCGGCAACCACGAATTCGACAACGGCCCGGAGAACCTGGCCCGCTTCGTCGCCGGCGCGCCCTTCCCGGTGCTCGCCGCCAATCTCGACACGGACGCGGAACCGGCGCTCAAGGGAAAGATCCGGGCCGGGCGGCTGTTCGAGCGCAACGGCGCGCGGATCGCCGTCATCGGCCTGACCACCGAGGACACGCCCAACATGTCCTCCCCGGGGCCGCGCCTGCGCTTCACCGATTCCGCGGCGGCGGCCGAGCGCGCCGCCGCCGCCGCACGCCAGGCGGCGGGCGAGGGCGCGCCGGTGACGGTGGTGCTGCTCTCGCATCGCGGCCTCGCCGCCGACCTTCGCCTCGCCGAGCGGGTGCGCGGGGTAGACGTGATCATCGGCGGGCATTCGCACACCCTGCTCGCCAACGGGCTGCCCGGGGCGGCCGGGCCGCATCCCGTCGTGGTGGACGGGCCGGACCGGCCGGTGCGCATCGTCCAGGCCGGCGCGCATGGGCGCTGGCTCGGCCGTCTCGACCTCGACCTCGGGCCGGACGGGCGGGTGGTGGCGCATGGCGGGGCGTGCCGGCCAGTGGGCGCGGATGCGCCGGAGGATGCGGAGGTCGCCGCCCTCGTCGCCCGGCTCGCCGTGCCGCTCGAGGAGACGCGGCGCCGGCCCGTCGCGCGCACCGCCGCCGCCTTCGGCATTGACGACTGCCGCACCAACGAGTGCGCACTGGGCTCCCTGCTGGCCGAGGCGATGCTCGCCGCCGTGCCGGTGGCGGAGGTCGCCATCCACAATGGCGGCGGGATGCGCGCCGGGCTGCCCGCCGGAACGGTGAGCCTCGGCGACCTGCTGACCGTGCTGCCCTTCGGCAACACGCTGGCGACGCTGCGCCTGCGCGGGGCCGACCTGCGCGCGGCGATCGAGAACGGCCTGTCGCGCGCGCCTGACCCCTCAGGCAGGTTCCCGCAGGTCGCCGGGATGCGCATCCGCTGGAACCCCGCGGCCCCGCCCGGACGGCGGGTCGAGTCCATCGAGATCGCCGAGCGCGGCACCCCCGACCGCTTCGCCCCGCTCGACCCGGAACGGGCCTATCGAATCGTGACCAACAACTTCATGCGCCAGGGCGGCGACGGCTACACGGTGTTCCGCGACCAGGCGCTCGAGGCCTATGACGGCGGCCCGCCGATCGAGGAGGCGGTGGCGCCCTACCTCGCCGAGCGTTCGCCGCTCGCGCCGCGCAAGGACGGACGGATCGCGGCGGCCCGCTGATCCGTCCCGCCCGGTCCCGGCCCGCCCCGCTGGCCGGATCGGCCGGACGATTTGCGCGCGGTCCAAACCTTCCATGCAACGCCGCGTTGCGGGCTTGAATCCGGACCGGAGGATCGAGCCATGCAGAATCGTTTCGGCGCGGGCACGTCGGCGGCCGGGATGGGCACCGCGACGACGGAGGTCGCGGTGCCGGAGGGCGCGCCCGCCCTGCCGTCGCGGATCTCCTGGGGCGCCGTCTTCGCCGGGGGCATCGTCGCCGTGACCGTCGGCATGATGCTCAACGTTCTCGGCCTCGCCGTCGGCATCAGCACCGTGGACGCGACGATGCCGGGCGAGACGCCCTCCGCCGCGAGCTTCGGCATCGGGGCCGGCATCTGGCTCCTGGTCGCCAACCTGATCGGCCTCCTCGTCGGCGGCTACGTCGCGGCGCGGCTTTCCGGCACGGCGGACGACACGGACGGCCTGCTGCACGGCCTCTCGGTCTGGGCGATCGCCTACCTGATCTCGGCCGTGCTGCTCGGGAACATCATCGCGGGGACGGCCAGCACCGCCGTCCAGGGCGTCTCCTCCGTCCTCGGCGGGGCGGCGCGCGGCGCGGGAGCGGCGGTCGGCCAGACGGCGCAGGCGGTCGCCGGCCAGACGAATCTCGACCCGCAACAGATCGTCGAGCGGGCCCAGGCTGCGTTGCGCGGCACCGGGGGCGACCCGGCGCAGATGACGAGCGAGCAGCGCAATGCGGAGATCGCCCAGATCCTGATGCGCGAGGCCACGACGCCCGGCCCGCTGCCGCAGGACCAGCGCGACCGCCTGGTCCAGCTCGTCGCCGCCGAATACGGCATCAGCCCCGAGGAGGCGCAGACCCGCATCCAGCAGGTGGAGCGCCAGGTCGCCGCCGCGACGGGCCAGGTCGAGCAGACGGCGCGCGAGGCGGCCGACGCCGCGGCCACCGGCACCGCCGTCGCCGCCTACTGGATCTTCGCCGCCATGCTGCTCGGCGCGGCGGCGGCGGTGGTCGGCGCGCGGATCGGCACACGCAACGTGCGTTGGGTCATCGCCAGGCGCCAGGCGACCGCCTCCGCCACCTGATCGGGCGCCGCGCGCCGGCCGGCCAGTCCGGTCGGTCGGCCGCGCCCGGGGGCGAGCGACGGCGGCCCGCCCGTTCCGTCCCGTGCGTCAGGCCGCCGCGGACACCGCCGCGGCGGCGGCGCCGGTTCCGGCGCGGAGCTGCCTG
>JADGHI010000523.1 GCA_019689515.1 Acetobacteraceae bacterium
GTGGATTACGTCTGGGCCGGCGAGGGCCTGCGCTGGCCGCCCCGCGTGCGCCCCCTGCCCCGCCAGGCACGCGCCACCGTGGCGCGCGCGACGCGCCTCGCCATCGAGGCGCCGGCGGCACTGCCGAGCTGGGTGCTGCTGCACGAACTGGCCCACGCGATGACCAGCACGGCGGAGGGCGAGACCGACGGCCACGGCCCCGATTTCGTCGGCATCTATGCGCGCCTGCTCGTCCGCTACGCGCGCCTGCCCGAGCCACTCATCACCGAGACGCTGGCCGCGGCGGGGATCGCCTGGAACCGGGACGCCCGCCCCGCCTTTGCCTGATGGCGCCGCTCAGTCCACGACCGCGATCTGGTGCGGGTCCATCTCCAGCCAGACCGACTCGCCGACCTCATGGACCTGCAGGGGCGGCGCAGCGACGCGCAGGCGCAGGCCGGAATCGCGGGGCCGCACGACATAGTCCCAGGACTCGCCGAGATAGACCCGCTCCGCCACCATTGCCGGCAGCACCGGCCGCCCGTTGGCGTCCGGCGGCGTGCGGTGCAGCATCATGCTCTGCGGCCGGATGGAGAGCAGGATCGGCCGGTTCCCTCCCTCCACCGGCACGGGGCCGGTGAGCTGCGCCGCCTTCAGCGCGAAGCCGTCGAAGGCGATCTCGTCAGCCGCAAGCCGCCCTTCCACCAGGTTGGTCCGGCCGATGAAACCGGCGACGAAGCGGGTGCGCGGCCGGGTATAGAGCAGGTGTGGCACGTCCACCTGCTCGATCCGCCCGGCGTTCATCACCGCGATGCGATCCGAGGTCGCCATCGCCTCCGCCTGGTCGTGGGTGACGTAGACGGTGGTGATGCGGAACTCGTCGTGCAGGCGGCGGATCTCGAAGCGCATCTCCTCGCGCAGATTGGCGTCGAGGTTCGACAGGGGTTCGTCGAGCAGCAGCACGGAGGGCTTGACCACGATCGCCCGCGCAAGCGCGACGCGCTGCTGCTGCCCGCCCGAGAGCTCCGCCGGGTAGCGGCCAGCGAGGTGCCTCATCTGCACAACCTCGAGGATCTCCGCAGTGCGGCGCCGCACCTCCTCCGAGGGGAGCTTGCGCAGCTTCAGGCCGAAGGAGACGTTCTCCTCGACCGTCATGTTCGGCCAGATGGCGTAGCTCTGGAAGATCATGGACATCTGCCGCCGCTCCGGCGGCATGACGGAGCCGGGCGAGGAGATCACCTTCCCGTCCATCTCGATGGTGCCGCTGGTGGGCTCGAGGAAGCCGGCGATCATGCGGAGGGTGGTGGTCTTGCCGCAGCCGGAGGGGCCGAGCAGAGAGACGAACTCGCCCTCCTCGAGCGCAAGGTCAACGGAATCGACGACGGTGAGCTTCCCGAAGGCCTTGGTCAGCCCTCGCAGGATGAGGCGGGACATCTCACTCTCTCCGCAACATGAAGTCGCGCCCGGCGAGCTTCATGCCGATCGCGACCAGCACAAGGGTGATGACAAGCAGGATGCCGCCGAAGGCCGCGAGCACCTCGAAATTCCCGGCCTCGCTCAGGTCGTAGAGCAGCACCGACATGGTTCGCGTGCGCGGCCCCACAAGGAACACCGCCGCCGAAAGCTCGCGCGAGGCGACGATGAACACGATCAGCCACCCGCCGAGCAGGCTCTTCTTCAGCAGCGGCGCGGTGATGCGGGCGATGGACTGCAGCCGCCCGGCGCCGAGGATGCGGGCCGCTTCCTCCATCTCCGGGTGCAAGGCCCGCACCGCCGCCTGGGAATTGGCGTAGGCGATCGGCAGGAAGCGCGCGGTGAAGGCCAGGATCAGCAGCGTCGCCGTGCCGTAGAGCGCGAGCGGTGGCGAGGCATAGGCCGCGTAGAAGCCGATCGCCATCACGATGCCGGGGATGACGAAGGGCGCCATGCAGAGGAAGCCCAGCACTTCCCCGAAGGGAACCAGCCGGCGGTTCACGAGGTAGGCGACGAGCAGCGCGATCGCTCCGGCAAGCGTCGCGGCCGCGGCGGAGAACCAGATCGTGTTCCACACCGAGGTCAGCGCCATCTCGTGCTCGAACAGCAGCAGCGTGTAGTTGCGCAGGGTGAAGTTGTCGAGCGCCAGCCCCCTGCCCCAGGCCTTCGCGAAGGATGCCTGCACCAGCACCAGCACCGGCATCACCACCGCCAGCGCGCCGACGCCTGCGCACCAGGCGAACAGCACCCAGCGGAACGGGCCGAGCTTCACCATCCGCCGCTCGCCGCCCTTGCCGGTCTGCGAGACGAAGCCCTTGCGCCCGAGGATCAGCTTCTGCACGGCGATCAGGCCGACGGTGACAAGCAGCAACGGCATGGCGTAGGCCGCCGCCACCTCCACCCGCACCGGATACTCGAAGAACTGCCAGAGCTGGGTGGTGACGACGTTGATCCTGGCCGGGATGCCGATGATCGCCGGCGTGCCGAACAGCGCGATGGTCTCGAGGAAGACCAGGATGAAGCCGCCGAGAATCGCGGGCCAGGCGAGCGGCAGCGTCACCCGCCGCATCGTCGTCCAGGGCCCGGCGCCCATGATGTTGGCGGCGTCCTCCATCTCGGAGGAGATCAGGTCGAGCGCCGCCTTCACGAGGATGAACACCAGCGGGAAGGAATGCAGCGCGATCACCAGCGCGAGGCCGGGGAAGCTGTACACGTTGACCAGCGGCTCCTCCGCGCCCGTCAGCGCGCGCCAGGCCTGGTTGATGAAGCCGGAGTTCGGCCCGGCGAGCAGGATCCAGCCGATCGCGCCGAGATAGGGCGGCACGACGAAGGCGCCGAGCACCGCGCCCCAGGTCAGGCCCTTGCCCGGCATGTCGGTGCGCGACACCGCCCAGGCCATCGGCACCGCAAGCACGATCGCGATCACCGCCGACAGCAGGCCGAGCGTCAGCGAGTTCACCAATGCGTCGAGGTAGCGCTGCCGCCCATAGGCGGTCGCGTAGTTGGAGAGGGTGAAGGCACCCGTCTCCTGCGCCTGGAAGCTCACCGTGAACAGCTTGATCAGCGGTGCGGCGACGAGGAACAGCAGGGCGGCGATCAGGACCACCCAGAGCAGGCTCACCGGCTCGATGTTGCGCAGCCGGTCCAGCAGGCCGCCGGCTTGCGCCGGCGTGGCCGGTTTGGGCAGTGCGGTGACGCTGTCGGCGCTCATGGTGCCACAGGCGGCCTAGTCAGACGCCGAAGGTGTCACGCCACAGCT
>JADGHI010000524.1 GCA_019689515.1 Acetobacteraceae bacterium
CGTCACCGGGCCGAACCACGCGACCAATCCGCACCTGTTCCGCCAGCTTCCCTTCGACCCGGTGCGCGACTTCGCGCCCGTCTCGCTGCTGACCTCCGCGCCCTACGTGCTGGTCGCGCATGCCGGGCTCGATGCGCGGAATTTCCAGGACCTCCTCGCGCTGGCGCGGGCGCGGCCGGGGGCGATCGCCTACGGCTCGGCGGGGAACGGCACGGCCGGGCACCTGGCGATGGAGCTGATCAAGAGCACCGCCGGGATCGACCTCGTGCACGTGCCCTATCGCGGCAGCCCGCCGCTGCTCGCGGACCTCGTCTCCGGGCAGGTCTCGGTGGGATTCGACAACGTGCTCTCCTCGGCGCCGCTGATTGCGGCGGGAAGGCTCCGCGCGCTCGCGGTCAGCGGAGCGCGCCGTGCGCCGGCCTTGCCCGACGTGCCGACCCTGGCGGAGTCCGGCCTGCCCGGCTTCGACGTGACGGTCTGGCAGGGCCTCCTCGCTCCGGCGGGAACGCCGGCACCCGTCGTGGCACGGCTCAACACGGAAATCGTCGCCGCCTTGCGTTCGCCGGATCTGCGCGCGCGGCTCGACCAGCTCGGCGTGGAGGCGATCGGCAGCAGCCCGGAGGAATTCGCGCGCTTCCTCAACGCGGAGCTGGCGCGCTGGGGCGAGGCGGTGCGGCGCTCCGGCGCGCGGATCGACTGAGGGGAAGCATCATGGCATCGGCCCGTCGCGGACGCTCCTTGCGCCGGTTGGAGGATCTGCGCTTCCTGACCGGACGCGGGCGCTACGTGGCGGATGCGGAGATCCCGGCCGGCTGCCTCCATGCCCATGTGCTGCGATCGCCGCATGCCCATGCGCGGATCCTGGGCATCGCTGCGGAGGCCGCTCGCGCCATGCCGGGCGTCGTCGCCGTGCTCACCGGGGCGGAGCTGCGCGCCGAGGGGCTCGCGCCGCTGCCCTGCACCGTGGCGGTGCAGACGGTCGGGCCGCTGATCGCCCCGCCGCGCCACGCTCTGGCGCTGGACCGCGTGCGCCATGTCGGCGAGCCGGTGGCGGTCGTGCTGGCCGAAAGTCCCGCCGCCGCGCGCGACGCCGCCGAACGCATCGAGGTCGAGTACGAGCCGCTGCCCGCCGTGGTGGACGCCCGCGCGGCGCTCGCGCCCGGCGCGCCCCGGCTGCACGAGGAGGCGCCGGGCAACCTCGCCTATGTGTTCGAGAAGGGCGACCGCGCCGCGACCGAGGCGGCGATCGCCACCGCGGCGCATGTGGTCGCGCTGGAGGTGGTGAATCACCGCGTCCATGCCGCGCCGCTCGAGCCGCGCGGCGCGATCGCGTCGCACGATCCGGCGACGGGCCGCTTCCACCTGCTGCTCTCGGGCCAGGGCCTGCACGGCATCCGCCGGCAGCTCGCCACCGTCTTCGGCTTGCCGGAGGAGCGGTTCCACCTCGTCGCGCCGGATGTGGGCGGTGGGTTCGGTTTGAAGAATCCGCTGTTCCCGGAATACGTGCTCGCGCTCTGGGCGGCGCGGCGGCTCGGCCGCCCGGTGCGCTGGATCGCCGAGGCGAGCGAGGAATTCCCGAGCGCGGTGCACGCCCGCGACGCACATGCCGAGGTGCGGCTGGCACTGGATGCGGAGGGGCGGTTCCTCGCGCTCGATGTCGCCTTCACCGCCGACATGGGCGCCTATCTCTCCGCTGGCGGGCCGGGCAGCACGACCAACGCGGCCTCGGCGGCGTTCGGCGGCGTCTATGCCATCCCGACCGGCTTCATGCGCACGCGCGGGGCCTTCACCAACACCGCGCCCATCGAGGCCTATCGCGGCGCCGGCAAGCCGGAGATGAACTACCTGATCGAGCGCGCGATCGAGGAAGCGGCGCGGCGCCTTGGCATGGACCCGGTCGCGCTGCGCCGGCGCAACATGATCGGCTCGGCGGCGGCCACAGGCGCGGCCGGCCCGTTCCCGCACCGCACCGCGTTCGGCATGACGGTGGATGGCGGGCGGTTCGCGGCGAATCTCGACGTGGTGGAGCGCCTCGCCGATCGCGCCGGCTTCCCCGCGCGGCGCGCGGAATCGGCCCGGCGCGGGAGGCTGCGCGGCCTCGGCCTCGCCTGCTTCCTCGAGACCTCGCGCGGCGCGCCGAACGAGTGGGCGGCGGTGCGCTTCGCCTCCGACGGCCGCGTGGACCTCGCGATCGGCACCCAGTCGAACGGCCAGGGGCACGAGACGAGCTTCGCGCAGGTCGCGGCCGAGCGGCTCGGCCTCCCCGTCGAGGCCTTCCGGCTGGTGCAGGCGGACACCGAGGCGGTGCAGTTCGGCAACGGGCACGGCGGCGCGCGCTCGATGCATCTCGGCGGCGGCGCGCTGGTCAAGGCCATCGAGGCGGTGCTCGGCAAGGCCCGCACGGTGGCGGCGCATCTGCTGCAGGCGGATCCGGCGGAACTCGACTTCGCCGCCGGCCGCTTCGTCGTGCGCGGCGATGCCACCGGGCGCGGCGTGGACCTCCTCACGGTCGCGCGCGCCGCGGCCGATCCGGCGAACCTGCCCGAGGGCATGGCGCCGGGCGGCCTCGACGCCGAGGCGATGAACCTCTCCGACATCGTCACCTTCCCGAATGGCTGCCACGCCGCGGAGGTGGAGGTGGACCCCGAGACGGGCGTGGTGACGCTGCTGCGCTACCTCGCCGTGGACGACTACGGACGGCTGATCAACCCGATGCTCACGGTCGGCCAGGTGCAGGGCGGGCTCGCGCAGGGGATCGGTCAGGCGTTGCGGGAGGCGATCGCCTACGATCCGGACTCGGGCCAGATCCTCAGCGGCTCGTTCATGGACTACGCCCTGCCGCGGGCGGAGGACCTGCCGCCCCTGGAGGTCACCCTGGACGAGGGTGCGCCGACGGCGTCGAACCCGCTCGGCGTGAAGGGCTGCGGCCAGGCGGGGGCGATCGCGGCGCCGCAGACGGTGATGGCCGCGGTGCTCGATGCGCTGGCGCCGCTCGGCGTGACGCGGCTCGACATGCCCGCGACGCCGGAACGGGTCTGGCGCGCGATCCGCGCCGCGGGGCGGCCGCACGGCGGCTGACGCGCGCCTGCGCCCCCCCCGGCGCCACGGAGGGGCCGGAAAACCGCCGCGCGGCTTGGCGCCGCGCGCGCCGGCCCATATGGTCCGCGCCGTCTTCCTCCAAGGGGTGTCGGTTCGATGCGGGGTCTGGG
>JADGHI010000525.1 GCA_019689515.1 Acetobacteraceae bacterium
GGGCCTCGCCCCCCCCCCCCCGCCGCCCCCCCCCCCCCCCCCACGCCGAACTCGTCGAGCACGGCCTGCGTCACCGCGTCGTCGCCGGCGATGGAGGCGGTGTGCGACTTCGCCGCGTGCGCGCCGAGCGCGCTGCGCCCGACCTTCATCATCACCACCGGCTTGCGGTTGCGCCGCGCGAGGTCGAGCGCGGCGATGAAGCGCTCGCTCTCGCGGATGCCCTCGGCGTAGGCGGCGATGACGTCCACCTCCTCCGACTGCGCCATCCAGCCGATCACCTCGCCGACCGAGAGATCGGCCTCGTTGCCGGTCATGATGCAGACCGGCGTGCCGAGGCCGCGCGCGCGCGCGATGGTGAAGATGTGCGTCGCGTAGGCGCCCGACTGGCTGGCGATGCCGATGCGACCCGGCAGCGGCCAGCCCTGCTCGAAGGAGGTCGAGAAGGTCGGGTAGAAATTGATCGCCGCGTTGAACAGGCCTAGGCTGTTCGGCCCGAGGATGCGCATCCCGTGCCGGCGCGCGGTGGCGACCAGCGCCTCCTGCGCCGCCGCGCCCGCATCTCCCACCTCGGCGAAGCCGGAGGTGAAGACGATCGCCGCACGGCAGCCGCGTGCGCCGAGCGCATCCACCGCCTCGTTCGCGAGCTGGCCCGGCACGGCGACAATCGCGACGTCCGGCGCCTCCGGTAGCGCCGCGACCGAGGGGAAGGCCGGCAGGCCCTGCACCGCCGGGCGGTTCGGGTTCACCGGCCAAATCGCGCCAGCGAAGCCCTGCTGCTTCAGATAGGCGATCGGCCGTCCGCCGATTCGCTTCGGGTCGTCCGACGCGCCGACGATGGCAACGGCGCGCGGGCGCACCAGCGCGTCGAGCGCCGCGAAGCCGGCGGCGGCTGGGCCAGTGGCAGGTTGCGTGATGGTGCCGCGATCGGCCGGCATGCGACGTCTCTCTCTCCCGATTGCGAGGTCGCGGCAGGCTGCGGCAGCCGCCCCGGTGGGGCAAGGGGGGCGGGCAGCAGGTCAGAATGTATCGCCGCGAGGCATGTCAGGCGGGCGTGCCGCGGCAGCGCCATCGCCGCCCTCGCCTTCCATGCCGCCCGCGCGCGGTTCGCCGCCCGCCGCCGGGACCTGCACCGCGTCCGGCGCCGGGTCCAGCGACGGCGACTCGAACGGCGGCGGAGGCGTGGGCGGTTCGGCTCCGGCGGCCCGCTGCAGTCTTTCCTGTCCGCGGCGCGGCGCCGCTGCCGGGTCGGTCGGAGCCGGGTCCGGCCTGGAAGGCTGGGGGGAATGCCCAGGTTTCTTGCGTCGTTGGGGCATGGCCGTCGCACCTCCGACCGCGGCCGACCCGCCGCGGTGCGCCGACGAGCGAGTCGCACCCGCACGGGCCGGTTGTCCGCAGGAGAACGCGCCACGCCCGGCCCGGTGCCGCTCGCCCGCCGGACAGAGCAAGGGCCGAGGCCCCACGGCCCCGGCCCTTTCGATGTGTCGCCGCAACGCGGACGGCTGCCCGGCCGGGGAGGCCCCGACCCGGATCAGATCGAGTCGGGCGAGAGCACCATGCAGCCGCCCCGCGCGCGCATCCGCTCGCAGGCGGCGCTCGCCGCCTCGCGCGAGAGGCCGGTGACGCGGGCACGATAGAGCGTGTTGCGCCCCTGGGACACGGGCTGCACGACGGTCCGCGCGCCGAGCGTGCGGACCACGTCACGCGCCTGCTCAGCCGCGCTGCGCGCCTGGGCCGCCGAGCCGAAGGCGCCGACCTGCACGCCCCAGCTCCCGCCGGGGGTGCCCCTCGTCGCGCCGCGCGTGGCGGCACCGCCGCGCTGCGCCGCGGCCGGCGGCGTGGCGGCCTCGGCGCGCGACATCAGGCTGAAGCCGCGGCCGGAAGAGGAAGGCTGAGGCTGCACCAACGCCACCGTGAGCCCTCCCCGCGCCACCGCAGGCGGCACTCGCCCGCCGGAGGAGGCGGCACCGCCGCTGCGCGCGGCGGCGACAGCGACACGCGACGGAGCCGCACCTGGTCTCGCAACGCGACTCTGCGGCGGTTCCACCCGCACGGGGGCGGCCCGCAAGGGCGTCGCCGCCTGTGCCGACGCGAGCACCGAGCGCACGGCCGGCGGCCGCCTGTTGCTGTCTGCCGCCAGGGCCGGTTCGGCGGGAGCCGGGCGCAGCGGTGTCGGCAGGTCGGAGATCGCGGTGCCGGTGTCGCCGGTGCCGCTGGAGGTCTCCCTCTCCTGCGCGCGCGCCAGGGCGGCGGCGCCTTCCGGCGTGCTCCCGTCCGGAATGGGGTCCATGGCGACCACGAGCCCGGAGGCGCGCGGATCCACGCTCGCCAGGCGCTGCGGCTGCGGCCGTGGCTCGGCGGCCGCGGGCGTCGCCGCGGCGAGCGCCGTGCCCGAGGCCGGCTGGACCGTCTCCGGCGGCGTGGCGCGCGCGAGCATGGACGCCGCCTCGATGCGCTGGCGCTGCTCGCGCAGCGCCATCATGGTCGCGGCGTTCATCCGCCGCGGGCCGGGAGGGATATCCAGCGGGATCTCGGCCGCCGCGTACACTTCCGGTGGGGCGCGGCGGACAGGCGTGGCGTCGATGATGCGCGGCCCGATGCGCGCGACGTAGTTGCGTGTCTCGGCCGGCAGGCCGCGACCACCCCAGAGATAGTCCTCAAGCCGCCGCGGGCCGGCGTTGTAGGCGGCGAGGAAGGCCGGCGAGCCGTACAGGTCGTACATCTCGCGGAGATAGGCCGCGCCGGCCATGATGTTGTCGTAGGGATGATAGGGATCGTCGCCGAGGCCGTAGCGCGCCTGCAACTCGCGATAGGTCCCGGGCATCACCTGCATCAGGCCCATCGCTCCGGCACGGCTCGTCGCGGAGGCACGGCCGCCACTCTCCTGGCGCATGACCTCGCGGATCCAGGTCTCGGGCACGTCGAAGCGACGGGATGCCTCGCGGATCCACGGCCCCCAAGGATCATGCGGCGGACCGGGCGGGTCGTAGCTGGAAGGACGGTGATAATTGCCGCTGCGGGCCGAGCTCACCGGCTGTTCCCGCTGGCCGCATCCGGCAAGGGCCACCACCGCCACGAGCGAAACTGCCAGAAACGGCCGCACGGCACCCAGAGAAAGTCGGCGCATCCGCGCATTCTCCGTCGGACTGGGACCGCCGAATCCCCGAGGCCTGCCCCCCTGCGGCGTGCGGTGCCGTCCCCACGGCAC
>JADGHI010000526.1 GCA_019689515.1 Acetobacteraceae bacterium
TCCGCGGCGCCGCTGCCGCAACCCGCCCGCTGAGGGACCCGACCCGCATGGACCGCTCGATCTTCCACCCCGACTTCAAGGCCCGGCCCTACTGGTGGGAGGCGGTGGAGATCGGCAACGACCCGCCCGCCGAGCTGCCGGCGAAGACCGATGTCGTGATCGTCGGCGGCGGCCTCACCGGCCTCAATTGCGCGATCGAGCTCGGCCGCGGCGGCGTGCAAGCGGTGGTGCTGGAGGGCGAGGACTTCGGCTTCGGCGCCTCCACCCGCAACGGCGGCGCGGTCTCGGCCGGGACCAATCTCGGCAAGGGCATGTCGGGCGCGAAGACGCAGGACGCCGCCGCGCGGGTCATGCTCCGCGCCATGATGGCCGACGCCGCGGCGAGCCTCGCGCATGTCGAGACCGTGGTGGCGCGCGAGAACATCGCCTGCCACTACGAGCGTTCCGGCCGCTTCGTCGGCGCCTGCACGCCGCGCCACTACGACGCCCTGGCGCGCAGGATCGAGCTGTTCAACGAATGCGCCGAGGCCGAGGCGGTCATGGTCCCGCGCGAGCGCCAGCGCGAGGAGATCGCCTCGGACTACTACTTCGGCGGCATGACGGCCGGCCGCGCCGGCAAGCTTCACCCGGCGCTCTACCACCGGGGCCTCATGGAGGCGGCGCGGCGGCACGGCGCCATCCTCCTCGGCCGCACCCGCGCCGGGCGCCTGACCCGCACCGCCGAGGGCTGGTCCGTCGAGACCTCGCGCGGGCCGATCGCGGCGCGGGAGGTGGTGATCGCCACCAACGGCTACACCGGCGGCTTCACCCCCGATCTCCGCCGCCGCCTGGTCCCGGTCGCCTCGCACATCATCGCCACCGAGCCGCTGGACCCAGAGATCGCGCGCAGCCTGATCCCGAAGGGCCGCACGATCTCCGACACCAGGCGCGTGCTCTGCTACTACCGGATGTCGCCGGACGGCACGCGCGTCCTGTTCGGCGGCCGCCCGCGCTTCACCCAGGTGGGGCCGGAGGTCTCCGCACCGTTGCTCTACGCGATGATGCTGGAGCGCTGGCCGCAGCTCAGGGGCGTGCGCATCACCCATGCCTGGACCGGCAACCTCGCCTTCGCATTCGACCACCTGCCGCATATCGGCGTGACGCCGAAGGGCGTGCACTACGCGATGGCCTGCAACGGCTCGGGCGTCGCGATCCTGTCCTATCTCGGCGCGCAGGTCGGGCGGAAGATCCTCGGCGGCGGCAACCGCGTCACCGCCTTCGACGGGCAGGAATTCCCGACCAAGCCCTTCTACACGGGCCACCCGTGGTTCCTGCCGATGATCGGCTCCTGGTACCGCTTCCGCGACTGGCTCGACCGGCGCGTCGCATGACCGGCACGCCAGCGCGCCGCCGCTCCCGGCCGGCGTTCAGCCCTTGATCCGCGCCACCGTCGCCGTCGTGCTCTGCCCCGGCAGCAGCTCGGCAAGCTTCACCTGGCCGCCGTATTCCTGCACCAGGTCGCCGCCCACCACCTGGTCGAGCGCGTAGTCCGCACCCTTCACAAGGACCTCCGGGCGCAGCAGGCGGATCAGCTCGACCGGCGTGTCCTCGTCGAACACCGTCACCAGGTCCACGCTGGCGAGCGAGGCGAGCACGGCCGCGCGCGCGGCCTCGCCCTGGATCGGCCGCGCGGGGCCCTTCAGCCGCTTCACGCTGGCGTCCGAATTGAGCCCGACCACCAGCCGGTCGCACCAGCTCCGTGCCTGCTCCAGCAGGAACACATGGCCGGGATGCAGCAGGTCGAAGCAGCCGTTGGTGAAGCCGATGCGCCAGCCGCGCCGGCGCCAGCGCTCCACCTGCTCGGCCGCCGCGGCGCGGGAAACCACCTTGCGGAGCGCGCCGCGCTCGGCCGAGAGCGCCTCGAGGATCTCCTCCTCGCGCGCGACCGCCGTCCCCACCTTCCCGACCACGATGCCCGCGGCGATGTTCGCCAGCCGCGCCGCGACCGGCAGCGGCAGCCCGGCCGCGATTCCCGCCGAGACCACCGCCACCACCGTGTCGCCGGCGCCGGAGACGTCGTGCACCTCCGCCGCCTCGGCCGGGAAGTGGCGCACCTCGCCGGTCTCGTCGATCAGCGTCATGCCGTCCTCGCTCCGCGTGACGAGGACGGCGCCGAAGCCGTGCGCCGTGCGCAGCGCCTGGGCCGCGGCGACGATGCCGGGCTCGGTGTCCACCGGCATCCCGGTGGCCTCGCGTAGCTCGGCGCGGTTCGGCGTGATCAGGTCGGCCCCGGCGTAGCGCGAGTAGTCGCGCCCCTTCGGGTCCACCACGACCTTGCGGCCAGCGGCGCGCGCCGCCGCGATGAGCTGTTGCGGCGTGTCGCCCGCCAGCACGCCCTTGCCGTAGTCGGAGAGCACCATCACCGCCGTCGCCGCGATCGCGTCGGAGGCGATGCGCACCAGCCGCTCCGCGAGGCGCGGATGGACAGGGCTGACGATCTCGTGATCGGCGCGCAGCAGGTGCTGGCCGACGGCGAGGAAGCGCGTCTTGGTCGTGGTCGCTCGTCCGCCCTGCACGAGCAGCCAGGGCTCGACGCCCGGCTGGCCACCGATCAGGCCGGTGAGGTCCGATCCCGCCTGGTCGTCCCCGACCACCGAAACGAAGGCAACCGCCCCGCCCAGCGCCGTGAGGTTGCGCACCACGTTGCCCGCCCCGCCGGGCATCGCGACCTCGCGCTCCACCGTCAGCACCGGCACCGGCGCCTCGGGCGAGACGCGGCTGACCGTGCCGTAGACGTAGCGATCGAGCATCGCATCGCCCACCACGAGGACGGAGGCGCGCCGCAATTGGCGCGCCGCCTCCGCCAGCTCGGCGGTGGGGATCTCGGGGAGCGGCCGGTCGTCGGCCGGCGCGGGGCCTTGCATCGTGGCCGGCCTAGCGCAACCGGCGCGTATCGCGCAAGGCAGCGGTCCGTGACCGGCGGTAGCGATCGGGCCGCCAGGCCGCCGGCTGGCCGGGCCGTGGCCCGCGCGCGCCCACCCGCGCGTGCGGGTCAGCCGCCGCTCGCCTCCCGCGCGATGCGCCGGCAATGGTCGAGCGCGGCGCCGATCAGATTGTCCGTCGCCTCCGGCGTGCGGAAGGCGGCGTGGCCGGCCAGCCCCACGTTCGGCAGGCGGGTCAGCGGGTGCCCGGCCGGCAGCGGCTCCTCCGTGAAC
>JADGHI010000527.1 GCA_019689515.1 Acetobacteraceae bacterium
GGGTGGGACTGGGTGGCGGACTACGGCACGGTCGTCGCCCGCGATCCTGCGACCGGGGCGCCGCTGCGCCTCGCCGGCGTCGTGCAGGACATCAGCGAGCGCAAGGCGGCCGAGGAGCGCCAGGCGCTGCTCGCGCGCGAGGTGGACCACCGCGCCAAGAACGTGCTGGCGGTGACCAAGGCGCTGCTGCGCCTGTCGCGCCGCGACGATCCCGCGAGCTTCGCGGAGACGGTGGAGGGCCGCATCGACGCGCTGGCGCGCGCCCACAACCTGCTCGCCCAGAACCGGTGGTCCGGCGCGGAGCTGCGCAACCTGGCGGCCGAGGAGCTCGCCGCCTATGCCGGACGGGTCGAGTTCGTCGGCCCGCCGGTGCGCCTCGCCCCGGACGCGGCCCAGCCGGTGGCGATGGTGCTGCATGAGCTCGCCACCAACGCGGCGAAACACGGCGCGCTCTCGGCCAGCGGCCGGCGGGTGGTGGTGAGCTGGACGCCCGTGGCGCCGGAGGCAGGCGGCGGGCTGCGCCTGACCTGGGTCGAGACCGGCGGTCCTGCCCCCCGGGCCGGCGGCGGCGTTGCACCGGCGGCTGCGCCGGCCAGCGGTGGCGGCAGCACCGGCGGCGGGTTCGGCTCGCGCCTGATCCAGCAGACCGTGCGCTACCAGCTCGGCGGCACGGTGACGATGGAGTGGCCGGCGGAGGGGCTGCGCTGCACCGTCACCATCCCGGCGCAGCGCCTCCTGCCAAGGAGCGCCGGGCGCCGTGGACAAGCGCCCGACCACGGGAGGCCCGTCGTCGTCCGGGACGCTGGCGCGAGCACCGCCGCGTCGCCCTCAGCGGCGGCGGCACGGCGGGGCTGAGAGGAGCGACGGAGCCTTCGGGCCTGCCGGTGTGGGCGAGCGGAGCAGGCGCCGCCCCGGCGTGGGTCCGACTGCGTGAACAGGAAGATCAGGAGGGCGGCGGAGACGACTTGACCGCTCCGCCGCCTGCGGCGATTCGACCTGTCCCCCGGCCAGCGAACGGGTCCGGGAAGGATCGGAGCCGCGAGTTACACCCCAAAACCGAACGTAGCAAGAACATACCACTTGGCATGACGCTACGAAGCGGAGCATACGCCCTTTGAACCGGTTCGCCAGCAAAAGATGTGAAGATTCTCGCCAATCGGAGAACGCAACGGCAAAGCGTGAGACGCCGCAGGTTTTTTCAACCACTGATCTCCTATCCCGCGACATCGCCGGAGCAGCCGAAGCGCAACGGTCTTAGACGTTGGCAAGCCCGGACCGCTCATCCCCCGGAGCCGCCCCTGGCCCCGTGAGGGCGATCGCGGCCTGACCCTCAGCCGGACCGCAGCGGCTCCGCTGCCGCCGGCGCGATCGCCCCGGCGGCCGCCATCAGTTCGCTGCGCAATTCGTCCAGCACGCGCAGCCGGCCCTCGCCGGTCAGGCAGTGCCAGAACAGCCAGCCATTGCAGGACGGTGCCTCCTGCACCGCCGCGCCGACCTGATGGATCGAGCCCTGCGCCCGGCCGCAGCGGATCGAGCCGTCGGCACCGACCTCGGCGACGAAGCGGCGGCTCCGGTCGTAGAGGCGCGAGCCCGGCGGCACTATGCCGCGCTCGACCAGCGCCCCGAAGGGGATGCGCGGCTGCTCGCGCTTCGAGGGGAGCGTCAGCGCCGCGCTCTCCGGCAACGGCTCGACCGCGGCGATCCGCGCCTCGGCGGCCGCGGCGTAGCGCGGATCGCGCTCGATGCCGATGAAGCGCCGGCCGAGCCGCTTCGCGACCGCCGCCGTGGTGCCGGAGCCAAGAAAGGGATCGAGCACCACCTCCCCCGGCGCGGTGCAGGCGAGGATCACGCGGTGCAGCAGCGCCTCCGGCTTCTGCGTCGGGTGGAGCTTGCCGCCCTTCTCGTCGCGCAGCCGCTCGGCGCCTGTGCAGAGCGGGATGAACCAGTCCGAGCGCATCTGCACGTCGTCGTTGAGCGACTTCATCGCCGCGTAATTGAAGCGGTAGCGCGACTCCTGCCCGCGCGCCGCCCAGATCAGCGTCTCATGCGCGTTGGTGAAGCGCCGGCCGCGGAAGTTCGGCATCGGGTTGGCCTTGCGCCAGATCACGTCGTTCAGGATCCAGAAGCCGAGGTCCTGCAGCGCCGTGCCAAGGCGGAAGATGTTGTGGTAGGCGCCGATCACCCAGATCGTGCCGTCCTTGCGCAGCACGCGGCGCGCCTCGGTGAGCCATTCACGCGTGAAGGCGTCGTAGGCGGCGAAGTCGGCGAAGCGGTCCCACTCGTCGTCCACGCCGTCCACGAGGGAGTCGTCGGGCCGACGGAGCTCGCCCCGGAGCTGCAGGTTGTACGGCGGATCGGCGAAGATGGCGTGCACCGAGGCCGGGGGCAGCCGGCGCATCTGGTCCACGCAATCGCCGATCAGAATCCGGTCGAGCGGCAGGTCGAGGCCGGTGCCCAAGCGTCTGGAGTCCTTTGTGATGAGTCAGTGCTAAGCGATTAGAATCGCTTGTGCGACTCGGGTCAACTGCCGCGTGGCGATCAGCCGAGGGCGAGGCGCGCCTGGTCCACCGGTGCGAAGCCGCGGCGGTGGTGCGGCGTCGGGCCGAGCCGCGCCAGCGCCCCGCGGGGGGGGGGGGTGGGGGCGCCGACCAGGCGGGCGAAGCCGTAGCCGGGCCAGCGCCCATCGAGCCGCTGCATGGCGCGGTCGCGCAGCACCTTCGCGAGGATCGAGGCGGCGGCGATCGAGAGGCACTGCGCATCCCCGCCGACGACGCAGCGCACCGCGCAGATCCTGTCGAGCCCTGGCGGCGCCCGGTTGCCGTCGATCAGCGCAACCTCGGGCGCGCCGCCCGGCAGGCGCGCGATCGCCCTCTCCATGGCGAGGTGCGTCGCGCGCAGGATGTTCAGCCGGCCAATCTCGGCGGCCGAGGCGGCGCCGATCCCGATCTCGACGAGCCCCGCCGCTGCCGCCTCCCTCAGCGCGGCGCAGGCAGCCTCGCGCGCCGCGGCCGAGAGCCGCTTGCTGTCGTCGAGCAGCGCGGCGAGGGCGCGGGGCGGGCGCCGGGCGAACACCACCGCGGCGGCGAGCACCGGGCCGGCGAGCGGGCCGCGCCCGGCCTCGTCCACCCCCGCGACGCGGCCGACGCCGGCCTGGGATTCGAGGCGGAAGTCGGGCATCGCCCCACCCATAGCC
>JADGHI010000017.1 GCA_019689515.1 Acetobacteraceae bacterium
TCGAGATGTCGTGGAGTGTCGTTGGCTCGGAGATTTGTATAAGAGTCAGCCCCCCATCACAGGACCACCAGACGCAATGCCGGACACCAGGATCACCGCGCTCCCCGTCGCGACCACCCCGGCCGAGGCCGACCTGCTGCCGATCGTGCAGGGCGCCGGCTTCGCCGCCGAGACGCGGCGCACCAGCCTCTCCGGCCTGCGCGCCGGGCTCCTCGCCGACCGGCCCGTGCACGTGCGCGACTTCGGCGCCGTCGGGAACGGCATCGCCGACGACGGCCCGGCGATCCAGGCCGCGATCGACGCGCTCAACGCGAAGAACGGCGGCACGCTGCTGTTCGGCCCCCGGCGCTACCGCATCGCCTCGCCGGTCGTGATCGACGGCGTCTCCGTCGTGCTGCAGGGCGCCGGCTTCACCGAGGGTCCGAGCGCCGACGACGGCACCTGCATCACCATCGACACCACCGGCTTCACCCCCTTCACCTTCACCGGCACCGGCGCGCGCGGCTCCGCGGTCCGCGACATCGCGGTGCGCCAGACGCATTCCGCGCCGCAGACCGAGACCTGGGCGCCGACCGACTACCCCTTCGTGTTCGACGTGGTGGACTGCTACGGCGCGGTAGACTTCGAGAACGTCTTCCTCTGCGCCGTCAACCGCGGAATCCGCTGCGACAATTCGGGGCGCCTCAACATCCAGCGCCTGCGCGGCCAGGTGTTCACCACCGGCGTCGAGATCGACCGCTGCTACGACATCCCGCGCATCCACCACGTCCACTTCTGGAACTTCTGGTCGGGCAACCTCCACATCGTGCGCTGGCAGCAGGCCAACACCGACGGCCTGGTGCTGCGGCGCTGCGACGGCGTCTTCCTCGACGACATCTTCGCCTTCGGCTGCCGCAGCATGATCCGCTTCGCCGCCTCGGCCTCCGGGGTGACGACAAAGTTCTATCTCGGCAAGGGCTACGCGGACTTCGCGAAATACGGCCTCTGGGTCGAGGGCAACAACGTGACCGGCCAGATCGCCTGCCTGACCACCCAGGGCGAGCTGTTCCAGGGCTCGGGCGCGCCGCTCGCCGGCTCCTCCGGCCTGCGGCTCGACGGCAACAACGCGCAGATCCAGGTCGGCAACCTGCGGATCGACGCCTGCGAGGCCAACGCCGTCCGCGTCGGCGGCCGGGGCAACCGCCTCGACATCTTCGCGCTGCGCTGCGAGCGCTACAACCTGCTCAACGACGGCTCGGCGGCGCTGCACCTCGTCAACGCGGCCACCGGCACGCCGAACCGGGTCTTCCTCGGCACGCCGCCGATCCTCGGCAACGGCAATGGCGGCCCGCTGGTCAATGCCGGGACCAACGGCACGGTGGTCCAGGCCCTCACGGCACCCGGCGGGACGGCGAACGCGGTGGAGGTGACCGGCGCCGTGGCAGGCGGGGCGCCGGGCATCGCGGCGGCGGGGGCGGACGCCGATATCAGCCTCTCGCTCGCCGCGAAGGGCGCGGGCGCGATCCTCGCCGGCGCGCCGATCCAGATTCCCGCCTACGCAGTCGGCTCCCTGCCGGCCGCGGCCTGGTACCCGCGCTGCCTGATCTACGTCACCGACGGCGCGGGCAACCGCCGCCTCGCGGTCAGCGACGGGACGAGCTGGCGCTGGCCGGACGGGTCGGTGGTGTCCTGACCGGGCGCAGGCACGAGGAGGAACGACACCGATGACCGCCCTGACCGACCACGCGAAGAACCTGCTCGCCCGCGCGCTCTGCGGCCGCCGTCCGGCGCTGCCCTCCGGCGTGTGGCTCGGGCTCGGCACCGGAGGCTCGGACGCCTCCGGCCTGACCGGCGAGCCCGTCGGCGCCGGCTACGCCCGCCAGCCGGTGAGCTTCACCGGCACCGGGATGCAGCGCAACGCCGCGGCGATCCGCTTCACCTTCAGCGCCGCCGTCGGCACGCTGACCCATATCGGCCTGTTCGACGCGCCCTCCGGCGGCAATCCGCTCACCTGGTCCACGCTCGGCACGCCGGCGACGCTGAATGCGCCCGGCACCCTGACCATCCCGGCGGAGAGCCTGACGCTGCTTCCGGACTAGGCGCCTGCGGACGGACGGGCCCTTGCCCGCGGGGCCGGGGCGGGGGAGGCTTGTGTCGAGGAAGCACCGTCGCGCCAGCCGAAGAATGCCCCCGCCCACCGCCGCCGACCGGACGCCGATGCGGCGGCTGCTCGCCACGCCCGACTACCTCCGTCTCTGGGCCGCGGGCGGCCTGTCCAACGCCATGCGCTGGGTGGAGATCCTGGTCGCAGGCATCTTTACCTTCGAGGTCACCGGCTCGGCCCTCGCCGTCGCTCTGGTGCAGATGGCGCGCGCCGCGCCGATGCTCTTCCTCGGCGCCTTCACCGGCGCGATCGCCGAGGCGCTGGACCGCCGCCGCATCCTGCTCACCGGCCAGGCGGCGATCGCGACCGGCGCCTTCATCGTTGCCACCCTCGCCGCAACCGGCCGGCTCGAGGTCTGGCACCTCGCCGTCAACGGCATCGTCGCCGGCACGGTCTGGGCCGGCGAGCACTCCGTGCGGCGGCGCATGGTCGCGGAGGCCGCGGGCGGCGAGTCGGTCGTCGCCGCCATCGCCTTCGACACCACGACGGCGAGCACGACCCGCCTGGTCGGGCCGCTGCTCGGCGGCCTCGCCTACCAGACGATCGGCGTCGCGGCGGCCTATGCGGTCGCGGGCACCGTCTATCTCGCCGCCTTCTCGCTGGTTTTCGCGGTGCGGCACACGCAGGAGCGCCGTGCGCTGCGGCCGCGCGCGCTGCTCGCCGGGATCGCCGACGCCGCGCGCATCGCCCTGCGCCACCCGACGCTGTTCGCCGCGCTCGGCGTGACGGTGGCGATGAACGTCTTCGCCTACAGCAACACCGGCGTGCTGCCCGCCTTCGGGCGCGAAGCCTTCGACGCGACGCCCTTCGGGATCGGCCTGCTCGCCGCGGCGGAGCCGGTGGGGGCGCTCGCCGGCGGCCTCATCATCGCCACCGGCCGGTACCGGTCGTGGCTGGGCGTGGGGGCGCTGATCCTCGGCTCGGCGCTCTACATGCTGGCGCTGATCGCCGCGGCCGCGTCGCCCGCGCTCTGGCTGGCATTGCTGGTGCTGGCGGCCGGTGGTCTGGGCACGGCGGCGTTCGCCAGCCTGCAGACCTCGCTCGCGCTGACCGAGGCGCCGCCCGAGGCGCGCTCGCGCATGCTCGGCCTGGTCACGACCTGCATCGGCACCGGGCCGCTCGGCGTGCTCGCCGTCGGCCTGCTCGCCGAGGCGCTCGGCGCGCCGGCGGCGGTGGCGCTGATGGCGGCCTGCGGGCTCGCGTTGCTCGCGGTGGTGTGGGCGGTCGCGGCGCGGATGCGGGATAGTGCCACGAGGCGCGGATAGGCACGAGGGCGGCCTGCCCGCCGATTGCGCTCGCCACGATCCGCCGCGCTCTCCCGGACGCCGCGTCGGCTACGTGAGCGGCCCGGTATCTTGCCCGTCCCCAACCGTGCCCCTAACGTCGCGGCACCGAGACCACCGAGGACTGCCGTGTTCGCCCGCTCACGCGGCAGCCGGCCATTCGACCTCGGCCGGGAATGTGGAGGAAACGTTGATGAGCTTCGGGCGCCGCCCCCTACTCGCAGCGGCGACGGCTGCGCAGATGCCGCTCGCGGCGCCGGCCGTGCTCGCGCAGGCGACGACCCGCTGGCGTCCGGATCGGCCGCTCCGCCTCATCGTCCCCTTCCCGCCCGGCGGAGGCGCCGACATCTTCGGCCGCGTCTTCGCCGACGCGCTCGGCACGCAGCTCGGCCAGCCGGTGGTGGTGGAGAACCGCGCCGGCGTCGGCGGCGTGACCGGCGTTGACGTCGCGGCGAAGGCCGCGCCGGATGGCTACACCCTGGGCTTCACCACCGCCGGCGTGCTCGCCATCGCGCCCGCCATGCCGATGCGCATGCCCTTCGACCCGGCGCGCGACCTCGCGCACCTGACCCTGGTCGTGCGCGTGCCGGAGGTGCTGGTCGTCCACCCCGGCACCGGCTTCACGACGCTGGGCGAGCTGATCGCCGCGGCGAAGGCGCGGCCGGACGCGCTGCAATACGGCTCCTCCGGCGTCGGCTCGATCACTCACCTCGCCTGCGCGCTGCTTGCGAAGGAAGCGGGGTTCGAGGCGGTGCACGTGCCCTTCCGCGGCATCGCCCCGGCGGTGACGGAGACGATCGCGGGCCGCGTGCACTTCGTGGTGGCCGACGTGCCGGTGCTCTCCGGGCACATCGCCGCCGGGGTGCTGCGGCCGCTCACCGTCACCACGGCGCAGCGCGTCGCCTCCCTCCCGGAGGTGCCGACCACGGCGGAGCTCGGCCTGCCGCGGGTGAACTCCGACAACTGGTACGGCCTCGCCGTGCCGGCCGCGACGCCGGCGCCGGTGCAGGAGGCGCTGCACGCCGCCGCGGTCGAGGCGCTCGCCGCGCCCACCCTGGCGCGCGAATTCGCGCGCGGCGCCGGAATCCCCTCGCCGATGCCGCGCGCCGAGTACCTCGCCTACATCCGCGCCGAGCGGGAGAAGTGGGGCCCCGTGGTGCGCGCCTCCGGCGCAACCTCCTTCTGACCCTGCGGAGGGGGCGATGAGCGTGGAGATCGAGCGCGGCCTGGTCCGCACCGACATGGGCCACATCCACTACCGCGCGGCCGGCCCGCGCGGCGGGCGCAGCATCATGCTGTTCCACATCAATGCCCAGTCCTCGGCGCTGATGCTCGAGCTGATGGAAGCGCTCGCGCCGCGTGGCCTGCGTGTCGTCGCGATGGACTACCCGAGCCACGGCATGTCCGACCACGTGGCGGAGCAGCCGCGCATCGAGGACTACGCCCGCGTGGCGGTCGCGGTGATGGACGCGCTCGGCATCGGCCGGACCTTCGTCCTCGGCGAGGCGGTCGGCTCGCTGGTCGCCACGGAGCTCTCCGGCGCCTTCCCCGAGCGCGTCGAGAAGGCGGTGCTGGTCAACTGCCCCTTCCTCCCCGGCATCGCCCTGCACGAGACCGAGGGCGACGTCACGACCGACCACCGCCCGGCCGATCCCAGCGGCTTCCCGCTGACCCGCACCATCGAATTCGTGCTGGAGCGCGATCCTGCCCACGCGCCGATGCACCCGACCCAATCCTGGATGGACCGCATCAACGTCGCGCAGATCGAGGCGGGGCGCGACCGCTGGCAGGCGCTGAACGCGCTCCGCCTTTACGACCTCGCGGCCGGCCTGCAGCGCATCCGTTGCCCGGTGCTGCTGCTGATGGGCGAGCACTTCTACTTCCGCCAGTACACCGACGACATGCTGAAGCATGTCCGCGACATACGGCTGAAGGTCATTCCCGGCGCGCGCTTCTGCATGACCTGGGAGCGCGCCGAAGAGGTCGGCGCCGAGGCGCTCGCCTTCCTGGGGGACAGCGGCGGCTAGCGCCGGAGGCGCCGGGCCGATGCGCGGAGCGCCGAGCCACGACCGGAGCGTGTTGCTCGGCATCCTGCTCATGTGCACGGCCGGGACCCTGTTCCCGGTGATGAACGGCCTGGTTCAGGTGCTGAGCCGCACCTACCCCTCCGAGCAGATCATCTGGGCGCGCAACACCGGCCACCTGCTGATCGTCCTGGCGGTGATCGTGCCGCGCTACGGACTTTCCGTGCTGCGCACCGTGCGGCCGGCGGTGCAGATCTCGCGCTCCTGCCTGCTGCTGATGTCCACGGCGATGTTCTTCTTCGGCGTCAAGCACCTGCCGCTCGCCCAGGCCGGCTCGATCAGCCAGATGACGCCGTTCTTCGTCACCCTGCTCGCCTGGCCGATGCTCGGGGAGCGCATCCCGCTCTCGCGCCTCGTCGCCGTGCTGGTCGGCTTCCTCGGCGTGCTGGTCGTGATCCGGCCCGGGACGGACGTGTTCCACTGGGCCTCGCTGCTGATCGTCGGGAACGCCTTCTGCTACGCGGTCTATCAGGTCTTCACGCGCCGGGTCGCCGGCCTGGACCGGCCGGAGACCTCGGTGATGTACAGCGCCCTGGTCGGCACGCTGGTCATGTGCGCGGTCGTGCCCTTCGTCTGGAAGACGCCGGAGAGCCTGACCGACGCGCTGCTGCATTGCTGCCTCGGCGCGCTCGGGGCCACCGGCCACTACTGCGTGGCGCGGGCGATGACCTACGCGCAGGCGAACGTGGTCTCGCCCTTCCAGTACTGGCAGATCATCGGCTCGGTGGTCGTGGGCTACTTCGTCTCCGGCCTGATGCCCGACCTCGCCACCTGGATCGGCGCAGGCATCATCGTCTGCGCCGGCGTCTACATCGCGCTCACCGCCAGCCGCGGCGCGCCCCCCCGCGGCCGCGGCGGCGCCGCCTTACGTCGCGCCGCCGATCACGCCGCGCGCGGCGAGCGCCTCGATGGCCGCGGCGTCGTAACCGAGCGTGGCGAGGACCTCCCGCGTCGCCTCGCCCGCCTTGGGCGGCTGGTGGCGCACGCCGAGCGGCACGCCCTCGATGGCGATGGGGAGCAGCGGCAGGAAGGCCTTCACCGTCTCGGAGAGCGCCACCTCCGCCATCGCCCCGCCGGCGCGCAGATGCGGGTCCTCGAACAGGTCCTGCGGCCGGTTGACCGGCGCGGCGGGCACCAGCGCGGCGTTGCAGCGCGCGATCACCTCCTTCGCCGGCAGCTTCGCCAGCTCCGCGCGCAGCCGCGGCATCAGCCGCTCGCGCTCGGCGATGCGCTGGTCGTTGGTGGCGAGGGTGGGGTCCTCGAGCAGGTCGAGGAAGCGGAATTCCTCGCAGAAGCGCCGCCAGTGGGCATCGCTGGTCACCGCGACGAAGACCGGTGCGTCGGCCGTCTCGAACACGTTGTACACGGACCAGGCCGACTGCCGCGCCGGCATCGGCGGCACCGGCTGGCCGGTGAGCGCGGTGTAGGCCATGTGCTGGGCGACGAGGAAGGCGACGCTCTCGAACAGCGCGCTCCGTACCAGGCGTCCCTTGCCGGTGCGGTCGCGCTCCCGCAGCGCGGCGAGGATCGCGATCGCGCCGAACACGCCCCCGGTGATGTCCACCACCGAGCTGCCGGCGCGCAGCGGCTGGCCCGGCGGGCCCGTCATGTAGGCGAGGCCGCCCTGCATCTGCGCCACCTCGTCGAGCGAGGGCAGGTGCTCATAGGGGCCGGGCAGGAAGCCCTTCAGCGAGCAGTAGATCAGCCGCGGGTTGACCTCCCGCACCTGCTCCCAGCCGAGGCCGAGCCGATCCATCGCCCCGGCGGCGAAGTTCTCGATCAGCACGTCGGTGGTCGGCAGCAGCCGCTCGATGATCGCGCGGCCCTCCGGGTGCTTGAGGTCCACGCCGATCGAGCGCTTGTTGCGGTTGAAGGTGGCGAAGAAGCCGCGGGCGAAGCCGTACATGCGGCGCGTCCGGTCGCCCTCCGGCGGCTCGACGCGGATCACCTCCGCGCCGAGATCGGCGAGTATCAGGCCGCAGGTCGGGCCCATCACCGTATGGCCGAAATCCAGCACGCGGAGCCCCGAGAGGGGCAGTCCCTCCGCGGCGGTCGTATCCTCCATCCTCACTTCCCCCTCAGCGCGCCGTGCCGCCGATGCGGCGGACGATCGCGCCCTCTTCTCCATCTCGGCGCGGACGAAGGCGCGCGGCGAGGCCCGCCGGCCGCGCCCGGCACGCTCGCCTGGATTGGCCTGGCGGGCCTGGCATCGCCGCCGACGCTCTCCGGCCGGGCGCGCGCATGCGGGGCAACGCCCGGGGCAAGCAGCGTTCCCCCGGCCATCCGCTGCCGCGTCCATGCCGCCATCCGCGGACCTCCGACCTTCACGGCGCGCACCATAGCGCCGCGGCGGCGCCCTGGCAGCCCGTCCACGCGCAGGCTATGCGTTCGCCGAACACGCCCCGCACGGAGGAGGACGCCTGAGATGCTGGTGATGGACGCGATCGCCGAGATCCTCAAGCGAGAGGGCATCTCGCACCTCTTCTGCTACCCCACCACGCCGATCATCGAGGCCGCCGCCGCGGTCGGCATCCGCCCGATCCTCTGCCGGCAGGAGCGGGTCGGCGTGGACATGGCGAACGGCTACGCGCGCACGATGAACGGCCGCCCGCCCGCCGCCTTCGCCATGCAGTACGGGCCGGGCGCGGAGAACGCCTTCTCCGGCGTCGCCACCGCCTTCTCGGACGGCAGCCCGGTGCTCGTCCTGCCGCTCGGCCATCCGCGGGCGCGGGCGCAGGTCTTCCCGATGTTCCGCTCAAGCCGCGCCTATGACAGCATCACCAAGCAGGTCGAGGAACTGATCCTGCCCGGCGAGACCGTGAACGTGATGCGCCGCGCCTTCAGCGCGCTGAAGAACGGCCGCACGGCCCCAGTGATGGTCGAGGTGCCGCAGGACGTGGTCGGCGCCGAATTCCCCGGCGACACGCCACTCAACTACCGCCCCATGCGCGCGACGCGCTCCGCCGGCGACCCGCGCGACATCGAGGAGGCGGCGCGGATGCTGGTCGAGGCGCGCAGCCCTGTCCTCTACGCCGGCCAGGGCGTGATGTATGCCGAGGCGACGGCGGAGCTGCGCGAACTCGCCGAACTCCTCGCCGCGCCGGTGATGACGACGATGGAGGGCAAGGGCGCCTTCCCGGAGGACCACGCCCTCGCCCTCGGCACCGCGGCGATCGTGCTGACCGGGCCGGCGAAGCACTTCCTCGAGGCCTCCGACGTCGTGCTCGCGATCGGCGCGAGCCTGACGCGTCACAACATCACCACCGCCACCCTCCCGGCCGGCAAGCGCATCATCCACGCCACCAACGACGCGCGCGACCTGCACAAGGCCTACGAGACCGAGCTCGCCATCCTCGGCGACGCCAAGCTGGTGCTGCGCCAGCTCATCGACGCGGTGCGCGACCGCCTCGGCGCGAGCAAGGCGCGCGACGCCCGCCCGGTGGCGCAGGAGATCGCCCGCCTGCGCGACGAGTGGCTGGCGGAGTGGCAGGGCAAGCTCGGCTCCAAGGAGCGGCCGATCACGCCCTACCGCGTGATCGCGGAGTTCATGCGCGCCGTGGACCCGGCGGAGGCGATCGTCACGCACGATTCCGGCAGCCCGCGCGACCAGATCATCCCCTTCTACCGGGCCGTCACGCCGCGGAGCTACATCGGCTGGGGCAAGTCGCACGCGCTCGGCACGGGGCTCGGCCTCACCATCGGCGCCAAGCTCGCCGCGCCGGACAAGTTCTGCGTGAACTTCATGGGCGACGCCGCCTTCGGCATGACGGGCCTCGACTTCGAGACGGCGGTGCGCGTCGGCGCGCCGATCTGCACGGTGGTGTTCAACAACTCCACCATGGCGATCGAAACCGGCCACATGAAGCTCTCGCACGAGAAGTACCGCACACGCGACATCGGCGGGAATTACGCCGCGATCGCGCGCGACCTCGGCGGCTGGAGCGAGCGCGTGGAGGACCCGGAGGAGATCGCCGGCGCCATCCGCCGCGCCCGCCGCGCGACCGAGGAGGGGCGCGCCGCGCTGCTCGAATTCATCACGGGTCCGGAGCAGGCCTTCTCCTTCCGCCGCGCCGCCTCGGGCTAGTGCCGGCCGGCGCTGGCGCCGGTTGACGCATCCGCGCCGATGCGCCGATCCTGGCGCCCGGGGAGGAACGGCGAATGCTAAAGACCTACACGGTCGCCTATCCGGCGATGCCCGCGCGCGACCAGGAGGAGTGCGCGCGGGCGTCACGCAGCGCTTCGGGGCGCCGGGTGAGATCGACGAGGAGACCGGCGCGACGCGGCGCGTAAGCGTGACGCCCTCGCCCCGCACCAGGCCGCACCCGCCGGTCTTCGTCTCCAGCAGCGCGGAGACCATCGCCTTCCGCGCCAAGCACGGCTTCGTGCCGACCTGCTTCACCTCGATCGCCTCCGCCGACCCGTTCGCATGCGGCAGGATCGAGAGCGTGCGCCGACAGATGATCGAACCGTGGAAGGTCTTCCCGGCGAAGCATGTCGCGCCGATCAACCACTACGCCCAGACGCCGAAGGAGGTCGCGATCGAGACGCTCGACCTGTTCATGCACCGCATCACGCCAGCGCTGGACGAGGTGATCCACGACGCGCACCGGGCCACCGCCTGAACGGCGCCCGGCGGGATTGGCTGTGGTCCGGGCCGCCCCGATGGCCAGGGGGCGGCTCCGGCTTCCCGGGCCGGCGCCCTCCCGCGCCGGTCCTCGTCTCCGCCCCCGGCGGTGCACCGTCACGCGCGGTGACCTGCCCGGTCGGCAGTGCAACGGTTACGGTTTGACAACACGGGATTAAGACGCAGGATCGATCACAGGTCGGAGAGGAGGCCGCTGCGCATGTCGGAATTGCGATTCGTCCCGCCCCCGCCCCCGGTGCCGGAGAAGCCGCTCAAGGGCTTCGCGCTGATCGACGCGCTGCGCACCAACGTCCTCAAGATGTGGCCGAAGGAGGCCTTCGAGGTCCCGGTGCTGGCCCAGGAGGCGCTCGGCAAGCCGATCATCCTGCTCAACGAGCCCGAGGCGGTGCGGCACGTGCTCGTCGAGAACGAGCAGAACTACACCCGCTCGCCGATCCGCATCCGCATCCTCCGCCCGGTCGTGCGCAACGGCCTGCTGCTGGCGGAAGGCGAGTTCTGGCGGCACTCGCGCCGCATCGCCGCGCCGGCCTTCTCGCCCCGCGCCCTGCCGATCCTGACCCGGCACTTCGCGCTCGGCGCGCAAGAGATCATCGCCTCGCTCGAAGGCCCGGCCGCCCGGGGCGCACCGGTGAATTTCCTCGACCTGGTCCGGTACTGGTCCATCGACCTCAGCGGGAAGTCGATGTTCTCGCTCGAGATGTCGGACTTCGGCCCGCGGATGCATGCGCTGATGACGCGCTACGTCGAGCATCTGGGCCGGCCCTTCCTGCTCGACGTGCTGCTGCCGATGCACATCTCCAGCCCGCGCGACCTGATGCGTCGGCGGCTCGAGAAGTCCTGGATGGGCATGCTCGACGAGGTGGTGGAGAAGCGCCTCCAGGCCAAGCGGATGGAAGCGGGCGGCGAGCGCGACCTGCTCGACCTCCTGCGCGAGGCGCGCGACCCGGAGAGCGGGGCGGAGTTCACGCGCGAGCAGCTGCGCGACCAGGTCGCCACCATGCTGGTCGCAGGGCAGGAGACGACGACCTCCGGCCTCTTCTGGACGATCTACCTCCTCGCCCTCAACCCCGCCCTGCAGGAGCGCATCGCAGCGGAGGCGGCGGAGCTGGACCTCGGCCCGGACAACGCCGCGCAGGCCTTCCAGGCGCTGACCTTCACCCGCGCCGTGTTCAACGAGGCGCTTCGTCTCTACCCGCCGGTGTTCATGATCGTCCGCAAGGCGGTCGCCGAGGACAAGGCCGGCAGCGCGACGATCCCACCCGGCGCGACGGTGATGATCGCGCCCTGGGTGCTGCAGCGGCACCGCCAGTACTGGCAGGAGCCGGAGGTGTTCGACCCGGCACGCTTCCTCCCCGGCGCGCCGCGGCCGCAGCCGATGACCTACCTGCCCTTCGGCACGGGGCCGCGCGTATGCATCGGCGCGCAATTCGCCACCGCGCTCTCCGTCCTGCTGATCGCCAGCATCGTGCGCCGCTTCCGCATCGAGCTGACGAGCACGCGCCCCGCCATGCCGGTCTGCGTGGCGACCTGCCGGCCGGACCACGCGCCCGAGTTCCGCCTGCACCCGCGCGGCGCAGCCTCGGGGACAGCGGTCGCGCAGGCGGCGGCCTAGCTCGGCATAGACGAGGGCGCGCCAGCCCGGGCGCGCCCGGCGCGGATCACGGCACCGCAGCCTGCCTGCCGGAACCGCCGGCGGGCGAGGCGACGGCGAATGCCTTCAGGTCGAAGGCGGGATCCGCCGCCTGCTCCGGCATCAGGCCGACGCCGCCGCGCTCCAGGATCCTGCGGGCGAGGACGTGGTCAAGCGGTCGGTTGACCGACTCCACGCCGACCAGCCGTCCGTCCCGGAAGCAGAACACGGAGAAGCCCTGCCCCGCCGCCGGATCGCCGCGCACAACGGCCCGCTCATGCGGCACGGACAGCCCCGCGATCTGCAGCTTGAGCGCCCCCTGGTCGCTCCAGAACCACGGCAGGCTCCCGTAGGGCGCCGGGCGGCCGAGGAGCCGCGCGGCGACGCAGCGCGCCTGGTCCACCGCGTTCTGCACCGATTCGAGCCGCAGCAGCACCCCGTCCGCGAAGCGGCACGGG
Organism: Acetobacteraceae bacterium; assembly: GCA_019689515.1. GTDB lineage: Bacteria > Pseudomonadota > Alphaproteobacteria > Acetobacterales > Acetobacteraceae > Caldovatus. The sequence continues at coordinate 12,244 of JADGHI010000017.1, forward strand.
AAGCGCGCGCAGTCGCCGATCGCCGAGATCGCCGGGTCTCCGGTCTGCAACAGTGCGTCCACTACGATGCCGTCCGCGACGGCGAGCCCCGCCGCGGCCGCCAGCTCGGCATCCGGGACCACGCCGATGCAGACCAGTACGAGATCGGCCGGGAAACGCGTCCCGTCCGCGGTCTCGACGCCGGTGGCGCGGCCGTTCTCGCCGATGATGCGTGCGACGGCGGCGCCGAAGGCGAAGCGCACCCCGGCGCGCTCATGCGTGGCGCGGAAATGCCCAGCGACAAGGGGCGACACCGCGCGCACCATCGGCCGGTTCAGCGCCTCGACGACCGTGACCTCGACACCGCGCGCGGCGGCGACGGCCGCGAACTCCAGGCCGATGAACCCGGCGCCCACCACCACCGCCCGCTGCCCCGGCTCCAGCCGGCGCCGCAGCGCCTCCGCATCCGCCAGGGTGCGCAACTGCATCACGCCGTCCAGCGCCGCGCCCGGCACGGGCAGGGCGCGGTTGCGCGCGCCGGTGGCGAGCACGAGATGCTCGTAGGGCAGTGCCTCGCCGGTCGCGAGCAGCACGCGCCGCGCCTCGCGCTCAATCCGGACGGCGCGCGTGCCGGTGCGAAGCTCCAGCCGGTTCTCGGCGTAGAACGCCTCGGCCCGGAAGTGGAGCTGCGCGGCAACCGCCTTGCCCATCAGGTAGGCCTTGGAGAGCGGCGGGCGCTGATAGGGCAGCTCCGGCTCCTCGCCGACGAGCAGGATCCGGCCGTCATACCCGCCTTCGCGCAGCGACGCGGCAAGCTGGAAGCCCGCCTGGCCGGTTCCGACGATGATGATGCCCGGCCCGCTCACCGCACCGCCTCGCGCTCGCTTGGGAAATCGATCCGCCGACCGCTCTGGCGCACCGACCGCACCGCGCCGGGAACCGCAACGTGGCGCCGCGGCGAACGATCGGTTCCGGGCAGGCCCGCCTCCGCCGCACGATGGGCTGCGCGAGAGGCCGGCCGGCGCAACGCCTCGCGCGGCCAGGTAAGACAAAGCACCGGTATGCGTCTCCTCATGGCTGGGGCACGCGTGTCGGGCACGATCTTCCGGCGGCACGGGATGGCATGACAAGCGCCGCCGCCGACTGAAGGCGGCGGCCGAGACGGATGGCCTCGGGAGGCCCGGACACGCCCCCCACCCTGGAATCACGAGTCTACGATCGGCGATCCGACGCCCTTCGCGCCGCCCATTACGCCGCGAGCCGATGCTGCGGCGCGATGGGCGCATACGTCACCACTGTTCGCAGCCATCCGGGCGACAGGCGCGCCTGGTTGATGTGGATCAAGGTCCGCAAAGGCCCGCACCCGCAGGCTGCAAGCGGACGCGCCGGCGCCCATGTCCCCCGCACGACGCGAATATCCGCGTCCGTGGACCGGACGGCCCAGCCGGGCAACCGCGCCGGCGAGGGAGAACAGGAACAGCTACGCCGCGCCGAAGGAGGGCACCAATGCCGCAGGACAGCCCCATCGCATGGTTCGAGACGCTGGGCATCGCGGACGTCCCCCAGGTCGGCGGAAAGAACGCCTCGCTCGGCGAGATGATCCGCACGCTCTCCGCCCAGGGCGTGCGCATCCCGGATGGCTTCGCGACGACTGCCGCCGCCTACCGCGCCTATCTCGCGGCCAACGGCATCGAGCCGGCGATGCGCGATCGTCTCGCCGCGCTGAAGCAGGGCCGCGGCGTGACGCTGCAGGAGACGGGCGAGGCGATCCGCCGGCTGTTCCTGGAAGGCGAATTCCCTCCCGACCTGGCGCAGGCCATCCGCGCCGCCTACCGCGAGCTGGCGCGCCGCCGCGCGACCGAGACCCCCGCCGTCGCGGTGCGCAGCAGCGCCACCGCGGAGGACCTGCCGACCGCAAGCTTCGCGGGCCAGCAGGAAACCTTCCTCAACGTCCGTGGCGAGGCGGCACTGCTCGATGCCTGCCGGCGCTGCTACGCCTCGCTCTTCACCGACCGCGCGATCAGCTACCGCGAGGCCCAGGGCGTGGACCACCTGGCGGTCGCGCTGTCGGTCGGCGTGCAGGTCATGGTGCGGTCGGACCTGGCGGGCTCGGGGGTGATCTTCACCATCGACACGGAGACGGGATTCCCCGACGTCGTCGTGATCAGCGCCGCCTGGGGCCTCGGCGAGACGGTGGTGCAGGGCACCGTGGACCCGGACAAGATCCTGGTCTTCAAGCCGCTGCTCGACGACCCGCGCCGCGTCCCGATCATCGAGAAGACGCGCGGCGGCAAGGAGCGCAAGCTGGTCTATGCCACCGGCGGCAGCGCGCGCACCGCGCTCGAGGCGACGACCCGGCGCGAGCGCGAGTCCTTCGTGCTGCAGGATGCGGAGGCGCTCCAGCTCGCCCGCTGGGCCGTGGTGGTGGAGCGCCACTACGGCCGGCCGATGGACCTCGAATGGGCGAAGGACGGCGAGACCGGCGAGCTCTTCATCGCCCCGGCGCGCCCGGAGACGGGGCAGGCCGGGCGCGCCGGCGCCGGCACGGTGCGCAGCTACCGCCTCAAGGACCGCCGCGCGCGCCCGTTGCTCACCGGCGCCGCGGTGGGCGATGCGATCGCGACGGGCGAGGCCTGCGTCATCCGCAGCGCCGACGAGATCGAGCGCTTCCGCGATGGCGCCATCCTGGTCACCGAGGCGACCGACCCCGACTGGGTGCCGGTGATGCGCCGCGCCGCCGGCATTGTCACCGACCATGGCGGCCCCACCAGTCACGCCGCCATCGTCAGCCGTGAGCTCGGCGTGCCGGCCGTGGTCGGCACGCAGCGCGCGACGGCGCTGCTGCGCGACGGGCAGCCGATCACCCTCTCCTGCGCCGAGGGGGAGGAGGGCCACGTCTATGACGGCAAGCTCGATTTCGCGGTCGCGGAGATCGACCTCAAGGACCTGCCCCGAACGCGCACGGCGATGATGCTCAACCTCGCCAACCCCGCCACGGCGCTCCGATGGTGGCGCCTGCCGTCGGCAGGCGTCGGGCTGGCGCGGATGGAGTTCATCATCAACAACCACATCCGCATCCACCCGATGGCGCTGGTGCATTTCGACAGGCTGCAGGACGCGGACGCGAAGCGCCGGATCGAGGCGATGACGCGCGGCTACCCGGACAGGGCGGAGTACTTCGTGGATCGCCTGGCGCGCGGCATCGGCAAGCTCGCCGCGCCCTTCCATCCGAACCCGGTCATCGTCCGCCTGTCCGACTTCAAGACCAACGAATACGCGCACCTGATCGGCGGCGCCGAGTTCGAGCCGGCGGAGGAGAACCCGATGCTCGGCCTGCGCGGCGCCTCGCGCTACTACAGCGACCGCTACCGCGACGGCTTCGCCCTGGAGTGCCGTGCGATTCGCCGGGCGCGCGAGGAGATCGGCCTGACCAATGTCGTGGTCATGGTCCCGTTCTGCCGCACGCCCGCCGAGGCCGACCGCGTGCTGGCGGAGATGGCGAAGCACGGGCTGGAGCGCGGGCGCGAGGGGCTGCAGGTCTATGTGATGTGCGAGATCCCCTCGAACGTGATCCTCGCCGAGGAATTCGCCGCGCGCTTCGACGGCTTCTCGATCGGCTCCAACGACCTGACCCAGCTCGTGCTCGGCGTGGACCGCGATTCGGCGGAGCTCGCCCCGCTGTTCGACGAGCGCGACGCGGCGGTGAAGCGCATGATCGCCGATGTCATCCACCGTGCCCATGCCGCGGGCGTCAAGGTCGGAATCTGCGGCGAGGCCCCGAGCAACCACCCGGATTTCGCGGAGTTCCTTGTCGAGCAGGGGATCGATTCGATCTCGCTCAATCCCGACAGCTTCGTCGGGACGCTGCGCCGCGTCGCCGAGACCGAGGCCCGTCTGGACCAGGCTCGCGGCGAGGGGCGCTCCGAGCGGGACCAGGCCAGGAGCGGCGCAACCGCGCCGGGACAGCGAGAGGCGAGGGCAACATGAACGGGCCGAACGTGCTGGACGAGGTCGCAGCCGAACGGACGCGGCAGGACGCGCAATGGGGTGGCGCCGGGCATGACGACGCGCAGCCGACCGACACCTTCGTGCAACTCATCACCGATTACGCCGGCTGGGCACGGGTGAAGGCGCGCGAGGGCTCCTCGGTAGAGGCCCGGCATCGGTTGATCCAGGTTGCGGCGCTCGCGGTCGCCGCCGTCGAGAGCCTGGACCGGCGCAGCGGCGCGGGGCCCCTGGCCGTGCCGCCGGCCGCCGCGCCGGTGGGCGCGCCGGCGAGGGAGGATGGGCTGAACTGGGAGTGACGTCCGCCGCGGCCACCTTCCGCGGCGGCAACCGGTAACGGCTGGCCGCGGCACTCTCGCGGGAATGCCTGGGGCTGCCTGGCCGTGCCCGCGGCGTGTGAGGGCCGAGTGCCGACCGCTGCCGATGCGGAGATAACGGGTGCGCCCGGCCGAATCGCCGCGCCGCGGGGGATCAAGGGCGCCGATCGGAGGCCCGACTCCGAAGCCCATCGCCAACGCCCCCCGGAGCGCCCCCGGTGCACGCCACAGCCGGTCCGACGGGACCTCACCGCCGCCGCTGCACGCGGGTGAGGCGGAGCGAGGCCGCAGGTGCTGAACGCAATCCACCGGGCGGGGGAAGGACGGGATCGTGCGGCGGGCAGGCCGGGAACCGGCCCGGCGGCCCGACTTCGCGACCGTTCGGTGAGAGAGCATCCTCGCCTTCGACCGCGGCCGATCGGTACCCACCGGAACGCGCGAAGTTCCACCGGACGGCGGGGCCGTCATGGGCGTTCCGGGCGCACAATTTCCACCGGCACGGCCGGCGGCGCTAGGCTGGCTCGGACGCCATCGGGTGGGACACGCGCCCCGCCGCGGCACGGCGGCGGCCGCCAGGGAGGCTCATGCTCGAACTCGCCATCGTCCTCGTCCTGATCCTGCTGAACGGCCTCTTCGCCCTCTCGGAGCTGGCGGTGGTCTCGGCCCGCCGGCCGCGCCTGCACGCACTGGCGGAGGAAGGCCGACCCGGAGCGCGGGCGGCGCTGGCCCTGGCGGAGGATCCGGCCCGCTTCCTCTCCACCGTGCAGATCGGCATCACCCTGGTCGGCATCCTCGCCGGCGCCTTCTCCGGGTCCGCCCTCGGCGGGCGCCTGGCGGAGGTGCTGGCCGGGATCGGCGTGCCGCGCGGCCTCGCCGAGCCGCTCGGCTTTGGGACGGTGGTGGCGGTGGTCACCTATCTCTCGATCGTCATCGGCGAGCTGGTACCCAAGCGCGTGGCGCTGCGCAGCCCCGAGCGCGTCGCCTGCCTCGTCGCGCCTGCGATGACGGTGGTCTCGCGCATCGCCGCCCCGGCTGCCTGGCTGCTCGATGTCTCGGGCGACCTGGTCTTCCGTGTTTTCGGCGGCGGCACCGAGGAGCCGCGGGAACAGGTGACCGAGGAGGATGTGCGCCAGCTCGTCGCCGAGGCGGAGCGGTCCGGCGCCATCGAGGCGGTCGAGCGGCGCATGATCGCGGGCGTGCTGCGCCTCGGCGACCGATCCGTGCGCGCCATCATGACCCCGCGTGGCGATGTGGACTGGATCGATGCCCGGGCAGGGGTGGAGGCCGCCCGCGAGGTCGTGCTTCGCTCCCCGCATTCACGCCTGCCGGTCGGCGACGGCTCGGCGGACACGATCCTTGGCGTGCTCCAGGCGCGCGAGCTGCTCGCCGCGCTGCTGCGCGGCGATGCGAACCTCGACCTGCGGGCGCTGGCGCGGCCGGCCCCCGCCGTGCCGGACACGGCCGACGCGCTCGCCGTGCTGGCGACGCTGCGCGAGGCCGCGGTGCCGATGGCGCTGGTGCACGACGAGTACGGGAATTTCGAGGGCGTGGTCACGCCGACCGACCTCACCGAGGCGATCGTCGGTGTCTTCCG
>JADGHI010000528.1 GCA_019689515.1 Acetobacteraceae bacterium
CCGCACCGCCCCCCCCGCCCAGCCGAGGCCGAGGCCGATCCAGGTCACGCCTGTCAGGCGGCGGCTCAGCACCAGCGCCTCCCCGGCGGCGACGAAGAGCGGCGTGGTGGCGCAGAGGAGGGCGACCAGCCCCGAGTGGATGCGGGCGGAGGCCAGCCAGGCCGCCGCCAGGTAGCCGGCGGTGCCGAACAGCCCCATCAGCACCAGCCGCGCGAGGTCGCCCGGTGCCGGCATCCGCCGCGACCCGCCGCCGCTGCGCCGCTGGCGCAGCAGAACGACGGGCAGCAGCAACGGCAAGACGACGAGGAAGCGTATCGCCAGCGCCCAGAACGGCGGCCACTCCGCCACCGCCACCCGTGCCGCCGTAAAGGCCGAGGCCCAGAGCAGGACGAACAGCCCGCCGAGCGCAAGGCCTCCGGCATCGGGACCGCGGCGCGGCGAGGCACTGGTCGCGCCAGCGAGGCCCGCAGCGGCGCCCCTCATCGCCCCGCCCGACACGCCCGGCGTCCGCCGGCGATCACCGCTGTCATCGCCGGCGCCCGTCCGCCGCGGTCTCAGCCACGCCGCGCCAGCGCGGCCTCGAGCGTATTCTCCAGCAGGCAGGCGACGGTCATCGGCCCGACGCCGCCGGGCGCGGGGGTGATCCAACCGGCCACCGGAAGCGCCTCGGCGAAGGCCACGTCGCCGGTCAGCCGGCCATCGGGCAGGCGGTTCATACCGACATCGATCACCGCGGCGCCCGTCGCGATCCAGTCGCCGCGCACCATCTCGGCGCGGCCGGCGGCGACCACCAGGATCTCGGCGCGGCGGCACTCGGCCGCCAGGTCGCGCGTGCGGCTGTGCGCGATCGTCACGGTGCAGTCCGCGGCGAGCAGCAGCTGCGCCATCGGCCGCCCGACGATCTGCGAACGCCCGAGCACCAGCGCCCGCGCGCCGGCGAGCGGCACCCCGGCATGGCGCAGCAGATGCATCACCCCCTTGGGCGTGCAGGGCACCAGCCCGTCCGTGCGCCCGGCGGCGAGCCGGCCGGCATTGAGCGGGTGGAAGCCGTCCACGTCCTTCGCCGGGTCAATTGCCTCGATCACGACGGCGGGCCGGATCTGGGGCGGCAGCGGGAGTTGCACGAGGATGCCGTCCACCTCCGGGTCCGCGTTCAGCCGGGCGATGGTGGCGAGCAACTCCGCCTCCGAGGCCTCGGCCGGCAGGACGATCGTGGCGCTGTCGAAGCCGGCGGCCAAGGCGGCACGGTCCTTGGTGCGGACATAGACCACGCTCGCCGGATCCTCGCCGACGCGGACCACGCGCAGGCCGGGGCGGTAGGGGAGCGTCGCGACGCGGCGGGCGATCTCGGCCCGCAGCGTGGCGGCGACCGCCTTGCCGTCGATGATGCGCGCGCCGCCGGAGCCGTCTGGCGCGGGTACAGCCGGATTCAGACCACTCATGCCCCGAGCCTTTCGAGCCGTGCGGCCAGTGCTGTCGGGTCCCCGGCCACGCGGAGCGTCTTCTCACGCGCCGAGGCGCCCTGCACCACCGTCACCGCCGATGGCGCGACGCCGAGCGCCTCCGCGATGGCGGCGCAGGCGGCGCGGTTGGCGCGGCCGTCCTCCGGCGGCTCAACGACGGCGAGGCTGAGCCGCGGGCCGTCCGCCGAGGGCTGCACGCCGCGCAGCCCGGCACGGCGCGCACGGGGCTGCACCCGGACGCGCAGCGCCAGGCCGTCAGGTTCGGTGCGCCACCAGTCCATCGCCGTCAGAAGTAGAGCCCTCCCCGGATCATGTAGTTGCGCACCGCGTTCAGCAGGATGTTCGCCGCGGTGATCAGCAGCAGCACGACCAGGGGGGAAAGATCCACCGGCCCGAAATTGGGCAGCCACTGGCGGACGCGGCGGAAGGCCGGCTCCGTGACGCGGTAGAGGAAGTCGGCGATGGACCAGACGACGCGGTTCCGGGTGTCGAGCACCCCGAACTGCACCAGGAGCTGGACGATCACCGCGATGACGACCGCCCACCAGAACAGGTCCAGTGCCGCGCGCAGCAGGTAGAATACGGCATCCAGGATCATCGGGCGGGGACCGTCATCGGGGGAGGAGGGCGCTCGCGGCTGGCTTCGCTGGAATCGCCGCAAACTAGTGTTCCCGCGGCCCTGCGACAAGCGCGGGAGGGTAGTGCCCACACGGCTGTGCGCCCGCCCTCCCGGGCGCGACAGACGCCTTGACTCGGCCGCCCCGGCGCGACATAGAGCCCGCCTCCACGGCACGGAGGCGACCCGCCTCCGCTCCTGCCGGCCGGGGTGGCGCGGGGCTGTAGCTCAGTTGGGAGAGCGCCTCGTTCGCAATGAGGAGGTCAGGGGTTCGACTCCCCTCAGCTCCACCACCGGCCCCGCAATCAGTGGCTTAGCATGTCGGCAGCGGTGCCCGTCGCACGGGCCGTAACACGGGGCTGCGCCGGCTGCATCCTATCTCCTCCTCCGCCACCGCCACTTCTACTTTCGTTGCCGGCTCCCGGCGGCCATCGTCGCGTCCTTGGGGCGGCGGAAACTGGTGCGGGCCCTCTGCACACGGCCGACCCCGCCCTCGCCCACCTCCGCGCTTCGCTTATTGCCCTTCGCCTCCCGAAACTGTGGGTGAAAGTGCGCATGGCGCGGGACGCTGACGAGCTCAAGCGGCTGCTCGACGAGTGGTTCGACCGTGAGGTGGAGCGGCAATGGCGGCTCTTCGCCAGCGGCGATTTCGCCCGCGCGCTCTACTCGGCGGAAAGCAACGAGGACGAGCGGCACAAGCTCAACCGCCGATGGCCCGCGGCTGACGCCGAGCGGACAATCGAGGCGCTGGCGGCGGACTACACGCGCGGGCGCTTCGGCAGCCCCAGGTCCGAGGCGCGGGGCGAAATCGAGGAGGCGCGCATCCGGTGGACGGAGGGCGCGATCGAACACAGACCTACCCGCCCCGGCAGAGCGAGCGCGGCCATCGCCCTGCCGACGCCGCGCCCGGCGAAGCAGCCGCCGCTCCACCATGGGGCGGCGCCGGCTCCTGCGTCGCGGCCAGCGCCCGCTGCCACCAGGGAATCCCTCACCACGTCGCACCGTAGCCTTAGCCCTGCTTTTCCACCACGCCCCAGGGCGTCGCAGATCGAGCCGACGAAGAATGACGAAGCCACACTGTGCCAAGGTCCGGGACTCGGAGGCCGGTG
>JADGHI010000529.1 GCA_019689515.1 Acetobacteraceae bacterium
CGCGCACCTCCAGGGATTGCGGGGCGGCGTGGTCGAGGAGGTCGGGCGTGTCTGGGAAGAAGAAGGCCTCGCGCACCGTGGCCGGCGAGAGGCCGGGGCCTTCGAGCACCAGTCGCGCCGTGCTGCGGTCGCCGGCAGGATCGGTCTCGACCCGGGCGGCCCAGGGCGCCGGGCGTGGCTGCACGGCCTCCGCGGCGGTGAAGAGCGGGGCGAGGGCGGGATCGGGCCGGCTGGCCGCCGCGACCGGAAGATCGAGCCGGAAATGGCCCGTCTCCGGGATGCAGACCTGCTCGCAGACCAGCCAGGTGGCCTCGGCCTCGATTGGGACGCTGGCGGCACTGGGGGCGAGTTCCGCCGGCGGAGTGACGCGCAGCGGCAGCAGCACCTCGCCCTGGTAGCCGAAATTCACCAGCGGGCCGTAGGGGATGCGGGCAGGCGCGGGCCATTCGATCGGGCCGGCCGAGGCGCCCTCCGGCAGGCGGAGTGTGATCTCGGGCGGCGCGCCGGCGTCGCCGGCGTTTTTCCAGTAGGTGTGCCAGCCAGGGGCAAGACGCAGGCGCAGGCCGATGCGGAAGGGCTCGCCGGGCGCGACGGCGTCGGCCTCCGCCGCCAGGGTGGCGGTGGCGCGAGGGGACACCACCGGCGCGCTCTCCACGGCCAGGGCGCGCGACGACGCGGCCACCGTGCCGAGGGCGGCGGCGAACAGGGCAAGGGCCTGGAGGAACGGGCGCATCGCGCCCGGATAGAACGGGACGGAGGGCGACCGGGGCAAGCCCTGGCGGCGCAGGACTGCTGCGCCCGCACCGCAACCTCGGAAGGCGCGCGGCCGGGCGGAGCGAGGTCGCGATCGCCCCTTGGTGGAAATACCCAGGGCGCGAATCGCGACCAGGGGTCAGGAGGCGCGTGCCGCCGTGACCTCCGGCGCAAGTTCGCGCATCAGCGCGTAGAGTTCCGATTGCGCCTCGAAGCCGATGCCGGGCCGGTCGGGGAGGCGCATCCAACCCTCCTCCACCCGCGCATCGTCGGCGTAACCGGCGAAGGCACCGAACACGCCCGGATAGGCCTCGCAGCCGCCAAGGCCGAGACCGCCGACACAGGCGAGCGACATCTGGTTGCCGCCATGCGGGAAGATCTGCGCGCGCGAGAAGCCCGCGGCCTCGGCCGCCTCCACGATCCTGGCGAAATGCGAGAGGCCGAAGGCCTGCGGCGGGTCCACCTGCAGCACGTCCCGGTCCGGCCTCAGGCCACCGAAACGGATCATGTTGCGGACGTCCTGGAGGCTGTAGAGGTTCTCGCCCGTGCCGATCGCCGGCTGGTATCGGGCGCAGACCTCGGCGTAGAGGGCGAAGTCGGTCGGCGCGACGGGCTCCTCGAACCAGCGCAGGCCGTAGGGGGCGAGCATCTCCGCATAGGCGAAGGCGCGGTCGCGGTCGAAGGCGCCGTTGGCGTCCACCGCCAGGTTCCGCGGGTCGCCCACGATCTCCAGCACGCCCTCAATGCGACGGCGGTCCTCGTCGAGGGGCAGGCCGCCGACCTTGGTCTTGAGCAGGACATAGCCGGCGTCGCGGTGGCGGCGCATCTCGTCCTGCAGGTCGGCCACCGTCTGGCCCGGCCTGTACCAGCCGCCGCCGACATAGCAGAAGACGCGGCCGGAGGGCGTGCCGGGCCCGTAGCGGCGCGCGAGCAGCGCCCAGAGCGGCAGGCCGCGCGCCTTGGCCACGGCGTCCCAGATCGCCGTCTCGATGGTGCCGATCGCCCAGGCGCGCTCCGCCTCGCCGCCGGGCTTCTCGCGCCGGCTCATCACGGCGACGCATTTCTCCGGATCCACGAAGCCCTCGGCGTCGAGCAGCGCCTCCGGCGGCTCCTTGAGCAGCCGCGGGATGAAGCGGGCGCGCATCGCGGCGCCGCAGGCGTAGCGGCCGGTGCCGTTGAAGGCGAAGCCGACCACCGGGCGGCCCTCGGCGACGCGGTCCGTCACCACCGCGACGATCGAGGTCGTCATCTCCGAGAAGTCGAAGACGGCGTTGCGCATGGAGGAGCGCACCGGCACCGCCGTCTCCCGGATGTCGAGGATGCGCATCGCCGGGGGCTCCCTTCAGTCCATCGAGATCTGGGTGCGCTCGCCGAGCGCGCGGTAGCGGGCAAGTTCGGCCTGGACGAAGGCGCGGAACTGCTCCGGCGAGGTGCCGCCGGGCTCGGCCGAGGCGTTGCGCATCGCGCGCTCGACCTCCGGTGTGGGCAGCGCCTCCACCGCGGCGCGGTGCAGCGCGGCGAGCACGGCGGCCGGCGTGTTGGCCGGCGCGATCAGGCCGAACCAGGACCCGGCGGGGACGCCGGAGATGCCGGATTCCTCCAGCGTCGGCAGGTCCGGCCAGCGCGCGATGCGGCGCGGCGCGCTGGTGGCGAGGGCCTTGAGCCGCCCGGCCTCGATCAGCGGGGCGGAGACCGCGACGCTGTCGATCGCCATCGTCACCTGGCCGGAGGCGAGGTCGGCCATGGTCGGGCCGGAGCCCCGATAGGGCACGTGGGTCATCTGGATGCCGGCAGAGGCGGCGAACAGCTCGCCCTGCACATGCTGCACCGAGGCGACGCCGGAGGAGGCGAAGGTCAGCGCGCCCGGCCGCGCCTTCGCGTCGGCGACCAGGTCGGCGACGCTGCGATAGGGCGAGTCCCCCTTCACCAGCAGCACATGCGGCTGCTGCGCGAGCAGGGTGATCGGGGCGAGAGCGCGGTCGGGATCGAAGGGCAGGCGGCGCGAGAAGGCCGGGGCGATGGCGATCGCCGTGGGATGGGCGAGGAGGAGGGTGTGGCCGTCGGGCGGCGCGTTCGCCACCGCCTCGGCGGCGATGATGCCGGCCGCGCCGGGGCGGTTCTCGACGACGAAGGGCTGGCCGAAGCGATCGGAGAATCTCGGCGCGAGCACGCGGGCGAGGATGTCCGTGAACCCGCCCGGGGCGAAGCCGACGAGGATGCGCACCGGGCGCTGCGGCCGCCAGTCCGGCTGCGCCTGGGCGCGTCCGGTCGCGACGGCGGCGGTTGCGGTGGCGGCGGCGGTGCCGGCGATCAGGGTGCGGCGGCGCATCGTTCAGCCCACTCCACCGAGGAAGTCGCGCGTCCAGGCGGCGTACTGCTCCTCGCGCATCAGGCGCTGCATGAAGCCGCGCGGGGGCAGGCCCTGGAG
>JADGHI010000530.1 GCA_019689515.1 Acetobacteraceae bacterium
TAGAAGTCGCCCATCCGGAAGAAGACGAGCGCGTCCGGGTGCGCCGCCTTGGCGGCGAACCACTGCGCCAGCGCCGGGGTCGCGCCCGTGGCGCTGGGGATCGTCGTCCTGCTTGGCTCGCTCCGGTCCATGGGGGCGGCGACCCTAGCCCGCCATGCCGCAGGCGCGAAGAGCCGGACCGCGGCCCTTGCCATGCAAAGGACTCGCGCCGGCACGGCCGCCGCCGCATCATTGCCGCAACGCGACCCGAGGGGGAAGGAATCGGATGATGGACGACGTGGCGAAGGACGCGCCTCCCGGCGATGCGCGCACCGCCCGGATCACCGCCGAGGAGGCCCTCGCGCTGCACGCCGAGGGCCGACCGGGCAAGCTGGAGACACGACTGACCAAGGCGCTGGTCACCGCGCGCGACCTCTCCCTGGCCTACTCCCCCGGCGTCGCCGAGCCCTGCCTGCACATCCAGCGCAATCCCGCGCTCGTCTACGATTATACCTCGAAGGGCAATTTCGTCGCCGTCGTCTCCAACGGCACGGCCGTGCTCGGCCTCGGCAATCTCGGCGCGCTGGCGGCGAAGCCGGTGATGGAGGGCAAGGTCGCCCTGTTCAAGCGCTTCGCCGATGTGGACGGCATGGACCTCTGCATCGCCACGGAGAACGTGGACGAGTTCGTCAACGCGGTGCGCTACCTCGGCCCCTCCTTCGGCGGCATCAACCTCGAGGACATCAAGGCGCCGGAGTGCTTCGTCATCGAGCAGCGCCTGCGCGAGCTGATGGACATCCCGGTCTTCCACGACGACCAGCACGGCACGGCGATCGTCGCCGCCGCCGGGCTGATCAACGCGCTGCACCTGACCGGGCGGGACATCGCCGAGACGCGCCTCGTGATCAACGGCGCGGGCGCCGCCTCCATCGCCTGCGCCGAGCTGCTCAAGGCGATGGGCATGCGGCACGAGAACGTCATCCTCTGCGACACCAAGGGCGTGATCTGGCGCGGCCGCACCGAGGGCATGAACCAGTGGAAGTCCGCCCACGCGGTGGAGACGCGGGCGCGCACGCTCGCGGAGGCGCTGGAGGGCGCGGACGTGTTCTTCGGCCTCTCGGTCAAGGGCGCCCTGACGCGGGAGATGGTGCGCGCCATGGCGGACAGGCCGATCATCTTCGCCATGGCCAATCCCGACCCGGAGATCACGCCGGAGGAGGCGAAGGCGGCGCGGCCGGACTGCATCATCGCCACCGGCCGGTCCGACTACCCGAACCAGGTCAACAACGTGCTCGGCTTCCCCTTCATCTTCCGCGGCGCGCTCGACGTGCGGGCGAGCACCATCAACGACGCGATGAAGATCGCCGCGGCGCAGGCGCTCGCGATGCTGGCGCGCGAGGACGTGCCGGAGGAGGTGGCGGGCGCCGGCGCGGGCAGCGCGCTCCGCTTCGGCCCCGACTACATCATCCCCAACGCCTTCGACCCGCGGCTGATCTCGCGGGTCCCGCCCGCAGTGGCGAAGGCGGCGATGGACTCGGGCGTGGCGCGGCGCCCGCTGAAGGACCTGCATCGCTACGCGCGCGAGCTCGCCAGCCGGCTCGACCCCACTGCGGCGGCGCTTGAGGCGATCACCGAGCGGGTGCGCGCCAATCCGCGCCGCGTCGTCTTCGCCGAAGGCGAGGAGGAGAAGGTGATCCGCGCCGCGATCGCCTTCCGCAACGCGGGCTACGGCACGCCCGTTCTGGTCGGGCGGGAGGACCGCATCAACGCCACCGTCGCCGCGCTCGGCGTGCCGATGCCCGATGGGATCGAGATCCACAACGCGCGCCTGTCGGAGAGCAACCGGCGCTACGCCGAATTCCTCTACGCCAAACGGCAGCGCCAGGGCTTCCTGTTCCGCGACTGCCAGCGCCTGGTCAACCAGGACCGCAACGTCTTCGCCGCCTGCATGGTGGCGACGGGCGACGCGGACGCGATGGTGACGGGCGTGACGCGCAGCTACTCGGTCGCGCTGGAGGGAGTGCTGACCGCGATCGACCCGGAGCCGGGCGGCATCCTGTTCGGGCTGACGCTGATGCTGGCGCGGCGCTCCGGCACCGTCCTGGTCGCCGACACCGCGATCCACGAGCGGCCGGACGCGCCGACGCTCGCCGAGATCGCGATCCGGAGCGCGGCAGCGGCGCGGCGGCTCGGGCACGAGCCGCGGGTGGCATTCCTCTCCTTCTCGACCTTCGGCGACCCGAAGGGGGTGATCCCGGGCTCGATCCGCGACGCGGTGAAGCTGCTCGACGCGCGCGGGGTGGACTTCGAGTATGACGGCGAGATGGGGGCAGACGTGGCGCTCGACCCCTCGCTGCGAGCGGCGCTCTATCCGTTCTGCCGGCTGACGGGCCCCGCCAACGTGCTGGTCTGCCCGGGCCTGCACGCGGCGCACATCCTGACCAAGGCGGTGCCGCGCATGACCAGTGCGACCTCGATCGGGCCGTTGCTGATCGGGCTCTCCTGCCCGGCGCAGATCGTGCCGATGGAAGCGGGGGTGAGCCAGATCCTGGAGGTGGCCTGCCTCGCGGCGCACACGGCGATACCGCGGTGACGCTTTTCACCATTGGCTACGCGGAGGCGACTCCGCCGCGGCTGATCGAGACGCTGCGCGGCGCGGGCGTGCGCCTGGTGGTGGACGTGCGCGCCCTGGCGAACAGCCGCCGCCCCGGCTTCTCCAAGCGCGCGCTCGCGGCGGCGCTGGAGGAGGCGGGGATCGGCTACCTGCACGAACGCGCCCTGGGCACGCCGGCGGAGGGCCGCGCCGCGGTGCGCGCCGGGCGGCCAGAGGCGATGAAGCCGATCTTCCTGCGCCACCTCGCCGGTGTGGAGGCGCAGGCGGCGCTCGCCGCACTGAAGGAACGCGCGCGGCATGAGGGGCCGGTGTGCCTGCTTTGCCTGGAAGCCGACCCGGCGCACTGCCACCGCACCCTGGTGGCGGAGGCGGTGGGGCTGCCGGTGGTGCACCTGCGGGCCTGAACCCGCTCCCCGGCAGGTAGGGAGCGCGCCGGCCGTCAGTCGCCGATCCCGACCCGCTGGGCCGCGTGCCGCACCTTGCGCTCGGTCCAGTTCCCCGCGCGCTGCAGGGCCGCGCCGGCCTGCCGTGCGCGCTTCTCCAGATGCGCGGCGGTGCGCCGCCCGGCGC
>JADGHI010000018.1 GCA_019689515.1 Acetobacteraceae bacterium
GTCTTCGGGCAAGGATGCGCAGTAGCCCGGCGCCGGGCCCTGCCCGCCCAGGAAGGGCGTCCAGTAGTCGTCGAAATCGCGAAAGGTCGTCGGCACGTCGATCGCCCGTGTCTCGGTGTCGCGCAGAATTCCGGTTGCTTCGAACACCTGCCGGAGCGCCTCCGGCCGGCAGATCGGGAAGCGCTTGCCCTCGTCGAGCTCGGCCCCGCGCGGGTCCAATGCGGCCGCAGCGTCCCAGAAGCGGCGCATCAGCTCCATCCTGCCGGCGTAGTCCCAGACGTAGGGCGCCACCGCGCCGCCCGACCGCGCGACCCGCGCCATCTCCATCGCCGCGCGCGGCGGGTCGGGCACGAAGTTGAGCATCAGGCCCGATACGACGCGGTCGAAGCTGCCCTCGGCGAAGGGCAGCGCCTGCGCGTCGGCCCGATGGAACTCCGCGCCGCCGGGGCCCAGGCGCTGCCGGGCGAGGTCGAGGAAGCCGGCCGAGGTGTTGATCCCGACAAGGCGCCCAGGCCTGCAGTCCGTGGCGATCGTCCCGGTCAGCGCACCGGTGCCGCAGCCGGTGTCGAGCCAGTCGAGCCCGGCCGGCGCATCGAGCCAGGCGAGGAATTCCTGCGCCACTGGCCGGCTCCAGCGCCCGACGTAGCGTTCGTAGGGGGCGCCGCTCGTCCAACGGTCTTCTGCGCCCGTCGCGGTCATCGTCGCGGCCTCCGTGCGAGCCGCGTTTTCTCATGTCCCGCTGGGTGGAAGCGATCATATCCCGCGGAGATGGTTGGTTCGGCTGACCGGGCATGACTCTCGCCCGCGCCAGGATTCAGGTTCGCCCACAGTGGCCCTGCGAGCAGCGCAGAACGGTACGCCCTTGAGCGCGGCGATCGGGAAGGGTGACCGGACACCGCGCGCGGCTCGCCCGTTCGCGCTCCGCTACACGGACTCGTTCCTCTCCGCGCTGCCGCCATGCCGCTCGATGCGGTCGAGCACGCCGAGCAGGACCGCACCCACAAGGAACACCGCGTGGATGGTCAGGCGCCATGTCACCTGCCGGTCCGTGTGGTCCTCGATGCGCAGGAAAACCTGCAGGAGGTCGATCGAGGAGATCGCGACCACTGCCGTCGCTACCTTGATCTTCAGGTTCGCGTGGTCCGTGCGCGAGACCCAGCGCATCTCCTGCTCGTCCGCCTTGCCCTGCAGCCGGTCCACCAGGCTGTCGTAGGAGGCGAGCGCCACCATCACCACCAGCGAGGCGACCAGGACGTAGTCCACCAGGTGCAGGACATCGATGAGCAGGGCGGTCTCGTCCGTCTCGAGGATGCCCGCCGCCATCGTCCAGACCTTGTGAAGGTAGCGCAGCGCGAACAACACAAGGCCGGCGATCAGGCCGAACAGGAAGACGGCCAGCAGCCAGCGGCTGGCCAGGATCGCCCGTGCGAGAATCGACACCATGCCCCGCCTCCTCTATCCGGACAGCATCGCATTTGGGGACGATGGGAGGCGCGCATGACGATCCGGCGGCTGGCGGAGGAAGAACGGCTAAGCGGGGCCGTGGTGGCGAACGGCCTGGTCTGGCTCGCCGGCCAGGTGGCCGACGACCCGAGCCTCGACGTCGAGGGACAGACCGCGGACATCCTTCGGCAGATCGATGCGCTGCTGGCGGAGGCGGGCACGGACAAGTCCCGCCTGCTCTCCGTCACCGTCGTGCTGGCCGACATCCGCGACGCACCGGCGATGAACCGCGCCTGGGACCGCTGGCTCGACCCCGCGGCGAAGCCCGCCCGCATGACCATCCAGGGCGCGCTGGTGGACCCGCGCTGGCGGGTCGAGATCACTGGGGTCGCCGCGCTGCCGTGAGCCTGGCGCCGGCCAGCTTGGCGCTGCGACGCGTTCAGCCGGCGCCGTGTGGTTGGCTGCGCCCGATCGGGGCCTCGCCCTCACGCTGAACCTGCTGGACCTGCTGGTGGCCGCCGCGCTGATCTTCGAGACGATCGGCCGCCGGCTCAACCGCCTCGCCGTGCCGATCATCGCCGTCGTGACGGTCCATGCCCTGCTGGTGATCGCCTTCGGCCTCTCCTTCCGCATCGCCGACGGGCTGAGCGCCGCGCCGATCTTCGCCAGCGGCGACGGGCCGCTGAGGCTCGACGTCGCCGGTGCACCGCCCCGTCGCCACGGTGAGCACCGTCGGCTATGGTAATGTCCGCCCCGTCGGCGACGGGGGCTGGTTCTGGCGAGCCTGGAGGTGCTGCTCGGCGCATTGCTGTTTCTGTTTGGCGTCGCCGGGATCATGCGGGGCTCGCACACCTGCCCGGACGGGGGCGGGGATGGCGACCGCCTCAAGGAAGCGTAACCGATCCCTCCACACGCCGAGGCCCCTCGGAGGATCGGGAGCGGAGCATCCGATGGAGCATACCAGACTGAGGATCGTGTTCGTCGCGATCCTCGCCGGCTTGGCCGCGCTGTGGCTGCTCAGTCACGGGTTGGGGGCGTTCGCGGGCGGCCTGTGGCCTGTTCGTAATGCGCTGGTGTACGGCACGGGCATCCTGGCCATCGGCAGCATGTCGGCCGCCGTGATCCTCGCCGCGCGCCCCGTCCAGATCGAGGCGCTGCTCGGCGGCCTCGACAAATTCTACCGCCTGCACAAGTGGCTCGGGATCGCCGGGACGCTGTTTGCGGTGGTCCACTGGCTCCTGGAGATCCTGCCCCGCTGGATGGTGCGCCAGGGCTGGCTCGAGCGCCCGGCACGGCGGCCGCCACCGGCCGAGGCCGCCGCGGCGGGGTTCGACCCGTTCCGCGACCTGCGCGGGATCGCCGCCGATCTGGGCGAGTGGAGCCTCTACCTGCTTCTGGTCCTCGTCGTCCTCGCGTTGTGGAAGCGGGTCCCCTATCGCTCCTTCCTTGCGACGCACCGGCTGATGGCGCCCGTCTTCCTGGTGCTGGTGTTCCATGCCGTCATCCTGACGCCCCGGGGCTATTGGAGCGTGCCGGTCGGGCCGGTGCTGGCGCTCCTGATGGCCTGCGGCACCGTCGCCGCGGCGGCATCGCTGTTCGGGCGGATCGGGCAGTCCCGCCGCGCCGTCGGCCACATCGAAACCCTGACCTACCACAGCAACAACGCCGTTCTGGATGTCGGCGTCCGGCTCGAGACGGCCTGGCCCGGCCATCAGGCCGGGCAGTTCGCCTTCGTGGATTTCGGAGGCGGCGAGGGCGCCCACCCCTTCACGATCTCCTCCGCCTGGCACCGGGATGGCCGGCTCATGTTCAGCATCAAGGGGCTCGGGGACTACACCCGGGCGCTGCCGGACCAGCTCTTCCCCGGGCAGTCCGTGACGGTCGAGGGGCCGTACGGGCGCTTCGACTTCCGCGGCGAGCGTGCCCGCCAGATCTGGATCGGCGGTGGCATCGGCATCACGCCCTTCATCGCCCGCCTGCAGGCCTTGGCGGAGGAGCGCGAGCACGGCCCGGTGGACCTGATCTATTCCACCAACGCGCCCGCCGAGGCCTTCATCGCGAATATCCGCCAGCTCGCCGAGGAGGCCGGCGTGAACTTCCACCTGATCGTGACGCCGCGCGACGGCCCTCTGACGCTCGATCGCCTCGCCGCGATGGTCCCCGAGTGGAAGGAGGCGGATGTCTGGTTCTGCGGCCCGCTGGGCTTCGGCCATGCCCTGCGCGACGCGATGGTGGCGCACGGCTTCTCGGCCGCGCATTTCCACCAGGAGATGTTCGACATGCGGTGAGCGCCGGCGGGGGAGGGGCTTTCGGTTCCTTCTCCGGGGGGCGCGCTTCCGGAACCCAGCCGGCGTTGTGGTTGCGTGGGCGAAGGTGAGGCGATGCCTGCCAGCCATCCGCCCTCTCGCGCGGACGTCATTCCGGCGGCGGGGCGGGTCAGGGATATTGACCGCCCCAGCGTTGCCGGCACGCGGGCGCGATGCTGCCGCAATCGGCGGCGAGCATTCCGCGGCGGACGGTTGCGGGCAGGGCTGCTGATGAGGAATGAGACGGCATGACGATGGCGGGCGCGGCGCAGGACTTCTGGCGCGGCAAGCGGGTGCTGGTGACGGGCGGGGCCGGCTTCCTCGGCTCCGGCCTGTGCCACGCGCTGGCGGCGCGCGGCGCGCGGGTGACGGCGCTGGACGCGATGATGCCGGACGGCGGCGCGAATCCGGCGAACCTGGAAGGTGCCGGCGTGCTGCTGGTGCGCGGCGACATCCGCGATGCGGAGCTGCATTCGCTCTGCCAGGGCATTGACGTGCTGTTCAACCTGGCGGCCCAGACCAGTCACATGGGCGGCCAGCGCGACCCCGTGGCGGACATCGAGATCAACGCGGTTGCACAGGTGCGGTTGATCCAGGCGATGCGCGAGGCGGCGCCGAAGGCCACCGTCGTGCACGCCTCGACCCGGCAGTTCTACGGCCGGCCGCAATACCTGCCGGTGGACGAGAAGCACACGGTCAATCCGCCGGACGCGAACGGCGTCTCCAAATGGGCGGGCGAGCAGTACTGGCTGCTGGAGCAGCGCGTACACGGCCGGCCCGTGGTGTCGCTGCGTCTGACCAATTGCTACGGGCCGCGGCTGCGCATCAAGGATGCGCGGCAGACCTTCCTCGGCATATGGGTCCGCCGCGTGCTGGAGGGCGAGCCCTTCGAGGTCTGGGGCGGCGAGCAGCTCCGCGACCTTGCCTATCTCGACGACGTGACCGATGCCTTCCTGCGCGCCGCCGAGCAGGCCGGGCGGCCGGAGGTGGCGGGCCGGGTGTTCAACATCGGCGGCTCGCCGCCGATGCGCCTGATCGAGCTGGCCGACCGGCTGATCGCCGCCAATGGCGGCAAGGGCGGCTACGTGATCAAGGAATTCCCTGCCGATCGCGCCCCCATTGACATCGGCAGCTACGCCGCCGACGACCGCGCCTTCCGCGCCGCCACCGGCTGGTGGCCGCGCGTGGATGTGGACGAGGGGCTGCGGCGCACGCTGGAATGGTACAGGCCGCGCCTGGCCGACTACACGTGAGGCTTCACCGATGACCGAGATGATTCCGCAGGCCGATCCCGGCGCCGGCTACCGAGCGCAGAAGGCCGAGATCGACGCCGCCGTGGCCCGCGCCCTCTCGAGCGGCTGGTACATCCTCGGCAAGGAGGGGGAGGCCTTCGAGCGGGAATTCGCCGCCTGGCTCGGCCAGGGCCGTGCCGTGGGCTGCGCCAACGGCACCGACGCGCTCGCTCTGATCCTGCGTGGCCTCGGCATCGGCGAGGGCAGCACCGTTGCCACCGTCTCGCACACGGCGGTCGCGACCGTCGCGGCGATCGAGATGGCCGGCGCGATGCCGCTGCTGCTCGACATCGAGCCCGATCACTACACCATGGACCCGGACGAGCTGACGGCCGTGCTCGAGGACCCGCCGCCCGGGTTGCCGCCGATCCGCGCCGCGATCGTGGTGCATCTCTACGGCCAGGCCTGCGATCTCGGCCCGATGCTCGCGGCCTGCGAGCGCAACGGCGTGGCGCTGATCGAGGACTGCGCGCAGGCGCATGGCGCGACCTGGCAAGGACGCAAGCTCGGCACCCTCGGGCGGGCGGCAGGGTTCAGCTTCTACCCGACGAAGAACCTCGGCGCGCTCGGCGACGGCGGAGCGCTGGTGACGGAGGACTGGGAACTGGCCGAGCGCATCGCCGCGATCCGCCAGTATGGCTGGCAGGAGCGCTATGTCAGCGCGATGGTTGGGGTGAACAGCCGGCTCGACGAGGTGCAGGCGGCGATCCTGCGGGTGCGTCTGGCGCATCTCGACGCCGGGAACGCACGGCGGCGGGAGATCGCGGCAGCCTACGACGCGGCGCTGGCGGAGGGAGGGGCGATCGCCGCCCCGGCGCGGCGAGAGGGGTGCGAGCACGTCTTCCATCAGTACGTCCTCCGCACGCCTGAGCGCGCTGCGGTGCAGGCGAGGCTGCGCGAGCTGGGGATCGGCACCGGCATTCATTATCCGGTGCCGGTGCACCTTCAGCCGGCTTACAAGGACCGGGTGCCGCTCGGCCCCGCAGGCTGCGCCGAAACCGCGCGCGCCGCGCAGGAGGTGCTGAGCCTGCCGATGTTCCCGGAAATGACGGACGCGCAGGTGGAGCGAGTGTGCGACGCGCTGCGGCGGCTGGCCGGCTAGGCCGCGATCGCCCCGGGTGGAGGCACCCAGGGCGTGAATCGCTGCCTCGGAACTGCCTGGCCCCTTGTCGGCCTGTAAGGGACCAGGTTGCGCAAGCGCGCCGCACGTCCTCGTCCGCCGTACTCTTGGCGAATGGACGTGGCCGGTTCTAGGTTGCGCGCAACAGCACCTGGGGAGGCGAGCATGGTCGGGGGCAATGGCGTGGTCGGTCGGCGCGGCGTCGCGGCGGCCTTGGGCCTCGCCGCGAGCACGGCGGCGGTGCGCCCCGCGGCGGCGCAAGGGAGCGGCAGCGGTGGCGCGAGCGGCTTCCCCAGCCGACCGATCCGCATCATCGTCCCCTTCGCCGCCGGCGGCACCACCGACATCGTCGCGCGTGCGGTTGGCGATCGCCTCGCAGCGCAGCTCGGCCAGCCCGTGGTGGTGGACAACCGCGGCGGTGCCGGCGGCGTGGTGGCGGGCGAGGTTTTCGCCCGCTCGGAGCCGGACGGGCACACCCTGCTCGTCGCCACGGCCTCGCTCGCCGCGATCAACAAGGCGCTCCGGCCGAACCTGCCCTTCGACCCGGACACCGAGTTCGTGCCGATCGCGATGCTCGCGCAGCAGCCGAACGTCCTCGTGGTCAATCCGCGCGTGCTGCCCCAGGTGCGCACGCTGCCGGACCTGATCGCGCTGGCGAAGGCGCGGCCGGGCCAGTTGAACTACGCCTCGGCCGGCACCGGCACGCAGCTCCACCTCACCGGCGCGATGCTCGCCGCCGAGGCCGGGATCGACATCGTCCACGTGCCCTATCGTGGCGCTGGCCCGGCGGTGGCCGACCTGATCGCCGGCCAGGTGCCGATGATGTTCGACGGGCTCGGCAGCGCGCTGCCGCATCTGCGGGCGGGGACGCTCCGCGCCATCGCCGTCGCCGCGGAGGCGCCGCATCCGGCGCTGCCGGGCGTGCAGACGGTGGCGGCGACGCTGCCGGGCTTCCTCTCGACCAATTGGGCGGCGCTGTTCGGCCTGCGCGGCACGCCGGCGCCGGTTCTCGACCGCATCGATGCGGAGGCCCGCAAGGCGCTGGAGACGCCGGAGGTCCGGCGCCTGTTCGCCGAGCGCGCCTTCGATACGATGCCCATCCCGCGCGCCGAGCTGCCTGCCTTCATGGCCTCCGAGCGGCGGCGGTGGGGCGAGGCGGTGCGGGCCTCCGGCGCGCGGGTGGAGTGAGCCGCGCCGGTGCGGCGGCTTGGCGGGCGCCAACAGGGTCAGGCGAGCGGCACCTCCCGGATCTTGCTGACCAGGTCGCGGCTGAAGCCGCGATCGCCCTGGGTGGAAGAAACATCCAGGGCGCGAAGCGATGCCTCGGAAACGTCTTGCCCCTTGACCATCCGCTAGCCGGCGTCGCCGTGCCCTTTTCGCGGCGAACAGGTGGTTGTTGCCGCAGCGAATCACTCGGCGATGCGGGATGGCAGCGGAGGCGCGGGGTGCTACGGAAGCGGAGCGTCGATCGGCGGCTGGCCGCGTCCGCCCATTTCTGGCCCTGACGCCCCTCCTCTGCCCCCGCCGCGCCGTGGGATGGGCGACACCGAAATCGGCGCCTGCGCTCGCGCCGGCAGAGAAACGGTCCGCGTCGTCGCTTCCTAGCTGTCGCCGGAAGTGCAATATGTGCATACGATTGCCGGTCGCCATGCCGGCGCAGGGGGGCGTAACGACGGCATGCCCGTAGTCCTGATCCTCGACGACCGGGTCACCAACCGGAAACTCTATTCGCGCCTCGCCGAAGCCGTGGGCGACGGCGTGGTGGTGGAGGCTTTCGGCGACGCCGAGGAGGCGCTCGACTGGATCGAGCACAACCCGGTGGACCTGATCATCACCGACTACAAGATGCCACGCATGGACGGATCGGAGTTCGTCCGGCGGGTGCGCGCCAAGCCCCCCTGCGTGGACGTGCCGATCGTCGTCATCACCGCCTACAACGACCGCAGCTACCGCCTCAGCGCGCTGGAGGCGGGGGCAACCGACTTCCTGCTCAGCCCCGCCGACCGCTACGAGTTCACCACGCGCGTGCGCAACCTGCTTGAGCTGCGCCGTCAGCAGCAGATCGTCAAGCAGCGTGCCCGGACGCTGGAGCGCGAGCTGGAGCAGAGCGAGCGCTCGCGCGAGGCGCTGCTGCGCAACAGCCGCGAGGCGCTGGCGCAGGTGATCGACACGGTTCCGGCGATGATCAGCGCGGCCGACCGCGAGGGGCGCTGCGTCTTCGTCAACGCCTACCATGCGGCGCTCGCCGGTTCCACGCCGACGGACCTGGTCGGCCATGACCCCGGCGAGCCCTTCGGGCGCGCCCATGCCGAGCGCAGCCGCGCGCTCGACCGCCTGGTGTTCCAGTCCGCTGAACCGCTCCCAAGCTACGAGGAGGAAATCCTCGACTGCAAAGGGGTGCGCCGGGTTTTCCTCACCACCAAGGCGCCGCTGCGCGACGCCGATGGGACGGTGGCGAGCGTGCTGACCACCGCGCTCGACATCACCGACCGCAAGCTGGCGGAGAGCCGGCTGCGCCACCTCGCCCACCACGACGGGCTGACCGACTTGCCCAATCGCGTGCTGCTGCGCGAGCGGCTGCAGCGCGAGCTGGCGCGCAGCCGGCGCGGCGGTCGTGGCTTCGCGCTGCACTTCCTCGACCTCGACCGGTTCAAGGCGGTCAACGACGCGCTCGGTCATCACCTGGGTGACCGGCTGCTGTGCCAGGTGGCGGACCGGCTGCGCTCCCTGGCGCGGGCAGGGGATACCGTGGCGCGGCTCGGCGGGGACGAGTTCGCCATCCTCCAGGCCGGGGTGGACGATCCTGAGGACGCCGCCGCGCTCGCGCGGCGGACCATCGAGGCCCTTGCCGAACCCTTCCTCTCCGACGCGCAGGAATTCCGCCTCAGCGCCAGCATCGGGATCACGCTGCACCCGCGCGACGGCACGGACGCGGACGAGCTGTTGCGCAACACCGACCTCGCCATGTACCAGGCGAAGGAGGAGGGGCGGGAGCTGTTCCGCTTCTTCGCCGCCGACATGGACCGCCGCGCGCGCGAGGCCGTGGCGCTGGAGGCGCATCTGCGCTCCGCCCTGGTGCGCGGCGAGTTCGTCGTGCACTACCAGCCGCAGGTCAACCTGCGCACCGGCCAGATCGTCGGCGCCGAGGCGCTGCTGCGCTGGCGCCGCCCCGGCGGCACGCTCGTGCGGCCCGGCGACTTCCTCGCGCTGGCCGAGGAGACGGGGCTGATCGGGCCGATCAACGAATGGGTGCTGCACACCGCCTGCGCCGAGGCGGCGGCCTGGCAGCGCGAGGGGCTGCCGCCGCTCCGGATCTCCGTAAATCTCTCTCCGGTGCAATTCCGCAAGCACGACGTGCGGCGGCTCGTGACCTCGGCCGTGGAGGCGGGCGGGCTCGACCCACGGCTGCTTGAGCTCGAACTGACTGAGGGCATCCTGCTCGAGAACGACGAGAGGGTGGCCGCGGTGCTGCGCGACCTCCGCCGCCTTGGCGTGCGCTTC
The DNA here is from genome assembly GCA_019689515.1 of Acetobacteraceae bacterium. Taxonomy (GTDB): domain Bacteria; phylum Pseudomonadota; class Alphaproteobacteria; order Acetobacterales; family Acetobacteraceae; genus Caldovatus. The sequence goes on from JADGHI010000018.1 coordinate 9,663, forward strand.
TCGATCGACGACTTCGGAACCGGCTATTCCTCGCTCAACTACATCAAGAACTTTCCGGTCGATCGGCTGAAGATCGACCAGTCCTTCATCCGCAACCTGCGCACCGACCCGTCCGACACCGCGATCGTCCGCGCGATCATCAATCTCGGCCACAGCCTCGGGCTCGGCGTCATCGCCGAGGGGGTGGAAACGGTGGAGCAGGTGACGCAGCTCATCGCGGAAGGCTGCGACGAGATCCAGGGCCACTACTACAGTCATCCGATCGACACCCAGGACCTGCAGGCCCTGGTCCGCCGCATGAACGCCGTGCCGCCCACGCCGCCGCCCCCACGCGCCGGCTGAGGGGCGGGGAGCCGGGCGCGCACCATGAGGCGTCGAGGGAGAGAGTTGCGTCGACGCTTCAGAATACACTTGTTGGTAGCGTATTGCGCGGTATTCTCGTGCAACGCTGCGAGAGGGCCTCTGGCGCCGTACCCTGCCACGTCGCGCCGGCGCATGTCTGATGCGCTGGACGGCAGCCGATCCCGGGCGGGGCATAGCCGATCGGTCCTCCGCCACCGCCCGCGAACCTTGGAGGTACGCGGTGGCTCAATCTGCTAGACAGGGTGCATGACCGCGACGACCGCCGCCCCGGAATCGGGCAACGCCGGCGCTGCGCCGCCCCCGCCGCCGCGGGGGCTGCGAGCCTGGGTCGCCGCACGCCTTAGCAACCGTCCGGACACTGAGCACGAGATGAGCCGGAACCGGCTCGTCTTCTCCCTGCTCATTGCGACCTACGCCACGGCCCTGAATGTGGATGCGCTCAGCGCGCTGCTTGCCGTGCTGGGAGTCTTCACCTGCTCGGCCCTGGGCGTCATCGCTCACCTGCTCGCCCGGCCTGGCGTCTCCCAGCCGCGCCGCGCGGTAGCGCTCGCCCTCGATATGAGCTTCCTCTCGGCCGTCCTGCATCTCGGCGGCGAGCCGCTGTCGCTGTTCTACTTCATCTATCTCTGGGTCATCCTCGGCAACGGCTTCCGCTTCGGCATCCCCTGGCTGCGCACCAGCATGGCGGCGGGGCTGCTGGCCTTCGGAGCGGTGGTCCTGACCACCCCATTCTGGTCGAAGCAGATCCATCTCTCGATCGGCCTCTGGCTCGGGATGCTGATCGTGCCCGGCTACGCCGGCACGCTGATCCGCAAGCTGGAGCAGGCGCGCCGGCAGGCCGAGCAGGCGAACGAGGCGAAGACGCTGTTCCTGGCCAGCGTCAGCCACGAGCTGCGCACCCCGCTCACCGCGATCATCGGCATGGGCGGGCTGCTCGCCGAGACGCGCCTCGACCCGGCGCAGCAGGAGATGACGCGTACGATCGGCAGCGCGGCGCGCTCGCTGCTCGGGCTGATCGACGGCATCCTCGACTTCTCGCGCATCGAGGCCGGCGATGTCCGGATCGAGACGTCGGAATTCGACCTGCTCGACCTGCTCGACGAGGTGCGGCGCCTGGTCGCGGTGACGGCGGCGGAGAAGGGGCTGGCGCTGGCGATTCACGTCACGCCGCGCACCCCGCTCCGCCTGCGGGGTGACCGGCGGCACCTCCAGGAGATCCTGACGAACCTCGCCGGCAACGCGGTGAAGTTCACCGCCGCCGGCAGCGTCGTGATAGCAGCCGATCTTGCCGCCGCGGAGCCAGGCGGGCGCCCGTTGCTGCGCTTCGAGGTGAGCGACACCGGCATCGGGATCGCGCCCGAGGCCCTGGACCGGGTGTTCGAGAGCTTCACCCAGGCCGACCCCTCGATCCTCAACCGCTTCGGCGGCACCGGCCTCGGCCTTGCCATCTGCCGCCGTCTCGTCGGGCTGCACGGCGGCAAGATCGGCGTGGAGAGCCAGCCCGGCATCGGGAGCACATTCTGGTTCACCTTTGCCGTCGAGGCCATCGAGGCCACAGAGACGGCGGAACCGCCCCTGCCGGACGGTCGCGGCGTCCTGCTCCTCGCCGCCGCCGGGCACGGGGACGAGGTGGAGCGGCAACTCGCCACGCTCGGCGTCGGCTGCCGGAGGCTGACCGGAGTGACGGAGGCGGTTTCGCTGCTGCGGGGCACGGTTCGCGGCCCGGCGGATGCGACGGCCGACACCCCCCCGATCCTGCTGCTCGATCCGCGTGGGTTGGACGCGGAGGCCCTGGCCCTCGCGACCACGCTCCACGGGGTCGCTGCCGGCGGAGATCCTGCTGCGAGCGGGGGCGGCAGGCTGCGGATCGTACTGCTGGGCGGTGGCGGTGGCGAGGCGGACGCACAGTCCAGGGCGGAGCAACTGCCACGGGCGCTTGCGGTCCGGCGCGACTTCGTCACCGTCCTGCCCGCCGCGCCCGATGCCGACATGCTGCGCCGCGCCTTGCGGATCGCCCGCGGAGCCGCGACGGCAACCGCCGCTGCGGAGGCTGCGCGCGCAGGCTCTGCCGCACTGCCTCGTCCCGCGCGGCGGCTGCACGTGCTGGTGGCCGACGACAACCGCGTCAACCGGCGCGTGCTTGAGCGCATCCTGGAGAGCGTCGGCCACACCTGCCAGCTCGTCTCGAACGGCGAGGAGGCGCTCGACGCGCTTGAGGCCGGCGCGTTCGACCTCGTCGTGATGGACCTCAACATGCCGGTGATGGACGGCATCGAGGCGGTCAAGCTCTACCGCATGATGGCGCTCGGTCAGCCCTATGTGCCAGTGATCGGGCTCACCGCCGATGCCACGCCTGAGGCGACGGCCCGCTGCCTCGAAGCCGGCATGGACGCCTGTGTGATCAAGCCGGTCGAGCCTGCACGGCTGTTGGAAGTGATCGAATCGGTGGTCGGAGGGAGAGCACCGGCGAACGCGACCGAGACCGGGCCTGGGGCATCGGACGCCTTCCTGCCCGGTGCCGGGCCGCTGCGGCTGCGCGATGAGGGAGCGGACCTGGACGTGCCGCAGCCAGTGACGGAAATCGCCTCGCATCCGCGGTTCCGCCCCGCCGGCCAGCTCCCGGCCGTGGACGAGGACACGCTGGCGGACCTGCAGGCGCTCGGCGGGCCGGCCTTTCTCGCCGGGCTGATCGACGACTTCCTTGCCGAGGCCGAGGGGCTCGTGCAGGAACTGGTCGGCGCGGCGGCGACGGGCGATTCGGTGCGGTTCCGCCAGCAGTCGCACGCGCTTGGCAGTGGCGCCTCGAACATCGGCGCGCGTGGCCTGGGCGAGTTGTGCCGCGTGGGACAGCAGATGCGCGCGGCCGAGATCGCCGCCCGCGGGCCGAGCCATTTGCAGCGCCTGGAGGCGGAACTGGAACGCGTGAGGCGCGCGCTGGCGCCCTACCGCGTCAGTGCTGTGCCGGGCGAGGCCGGCGGCGGCCAGCCGGGGTAGCCGCCACGTTGGCGGCTACCCGCCGCCGATCCGCCATCCCGGCCGGGCGCCGTGCGGCGTTGCGCACCGATCGGGGACGGGGGCGGAATGAGAATGCCCCGTCCGTCCGTCGTCGGCCCGCCTCGATGAAAGGGGGGGCCGCTACTCCGCGGCGAGCGCCGGCGCGGCCGAGGTGAGGCCGCTGATCCGCCGGTCCTGCGCCGCGGTCAGGCGCGCCATCTTGCGCAGGTCGGATTCGCCCAGGTTGATCGCCGCCTCGGCCCACATGTCCACGATGTCGTACAGCTCCTCGAGCGTGATCGGGTTCACCCGGCGGCGCGCCTTCTGCGCGTAGTAGAGCGCGTTGTGCTTGCGCGCGTTGCGCTCGATGTACTCCTCCACCGTCGCCTCACCCATGCCGTCCTCGGCGAGGATGTCCACCACGCCCATCTCGTACAGTTCCTCGGCGGTGTAGATCCTGCCGCTCGTGATCAGCTTCTCCGCCTGCGCGCGGCCGAGCCGCCGGCCGAGGAAGCTCACCGCGCCCATGCCGGGGAACATGTTGAACAGGATCTCGGGCAGGCCGAGCTTCGCGCTCTTCTCCGCCACGATCATGTCGTAGGAGAGGGCGCATTCGAAGCCGCCGCCGAGCGCGTCGCCCTGCACCAGCGCCATGGTGATCACGGGCACGTCGAAAGCGATGTGGTTACGGTAGATGGCCTCAACCGCGACATGCCCGTAGTGGCGCAGCGCCTCCAGGTCGCCCTCGCGGATCCGCTCGCCGAACAGACCAAGGTCGCCGCCGAGGTTGAAGATGCCCGGCACGCGCGAGGCCATCACGAACCAGTCGAATGGCCGCTCGCCGCTCTGCGCGCGGGCGGCGAACATCCGCTGGATGGCGTGCTGCATCGCGCTGATGTCCTGCATCAGTGCCATCGTGTAGCTCGGCCGCCCGACCGGGCGCTGCCAGGCCCAGAAGCAGCGGTGTTCGGTGTCGAGGGACACGTCGAGGTTGTCGTAGCGCAGCGCCGCGACCTCGAGATGCGCCGGGGCAAGGGAGCTTGCGCCAGGCACGCCGAGCCGCGCTGCCGATGCATCGGCGGTCGAGGCCTGAGCGGGCTCGCTGGTGAGGATCGCGGGCTTGTGGAGGTAGGTCATGGCTCGCTCCTTCGGGGGCCTTTGGGACACGGATCTCCGAGTCGCCGAGCCGATGGTTGTGGTGCTTTGCAGGCTGGGCAACTCTTCGCGCAGGATGATCCCGGTCCTGCGCGGATTTCGAGAAAGAAACGACACCGTAGCGGGATTGCGCGAGTCCGGATTCGCGCTACAACGTAAAAATTCACGTATTGTTGATGATAGACTGGAACTATTGTAGAACGCCGGCGGCTGGCACCGTCGGTGGTAGGCGCTTGCGGCATCTACCGCTACTGCGCGCAGGCTTGCGTCGCCCCTCTACCGCTGGAAATCCGCATCGGAGGCACGGGGACGGCGCCCCGCGCGCTCGACTCCGCGGCGGTTCATCCCCCGACACGGTCCGCCGCCTGCACGCGGAGCGACGAAAAGGCGTGCTTCGGGAGCACGCCGAAGCGCGCCGCCGAGTCCGTTCAGCCGCGCGCCGCTTCGGTGAGGGAGTCGAGCGCCGCCTCGACCCCACCCGGCGCATGCGGCACGCCGTTCAAGCGCAGCGCCATTTCCACCGCGCCGAGCGTGCCGATCACCATCGGCTCGTTCAGGTCGCCAAGATGGCCGATGCGGAAGACCTGGCCGCCGAGTCGCCCGAGCCCGCCGCCGGTCGAGACGTTGAAGCGCTGCAGCGCCGTGCGCCGCACCGCCTCCGCGTCGTGGCCCGGCGGCATCAGCACGGTCGTGACGGAGTCGGAGTAGCGCGCCGGGTTGGTGCAGAAGAGCTGTGGGCCGTCATTGCCGGACCAGCGCTGTACACAGGCGCGCACGGCGCGCGCGAGCCGCGCGTGGCGCGCGAAGACCTCGTCGAGCCCTTCCTCCTCAAGCAGCCGGAGCGATTCCTTCAGGCCGTAGAACAGCGCGATCGGCACCGTGCCCACGAAGCTGCGGTGCTTGCGGGCGAGCATGGTCGTCCAGTTGAAGTAGTGCCGCGGCAGCTGCGCCTCGCGGTGCGCCGCCATGGCCTTCTCCGAGACTGCGGTGAAGCTGAAGCCGGTGGGCAGCATCAGACCCTTCTGGCTGCCGCCTACCGCGGCGTCCACGCGCCACTCGTCCATGCGGAAGTCGAAGGAGCCGAGCGAGGAGATGGTGTCCACCAGCAACAGCGCCGGGTGGCCCGTCGCGTCCAGCGCGGCGCGCACCTCCTCGACCGGCAGCATCAATCCGGTTGAGGTCTCGTTGTGCACGACGCAGACGCCCTTGATGGCATGGGTGCGGTCCTCGGCGAGCGCCGCTTGCACCGCCGCCATGTCCACGCCGCGGCGCCAGTCGGCGGCGACGGTCTGCACCTCCAGCCCGAGGTCGCGCGCCATCTGCGCCCAGCTCTCGGAGAAGTAACCGGTCTCCAGCATCAGCAGCCGGTCGCCGGGGGAGAACAGGTTGACCAGGCTCGCCTCCCAGGCGCCGTGGCCGGAGGCGGTGTAGAGGAACACCTCCTGGCGCGTCTTCAGCACGCGCTTCAGACCGGCGATGCAGTCCGTGTAGAGCGCGAAGAAGTCGTCGTCGTTGAAGTCCACGCTGTTGTGCGCGCAGGCGAGGAGCACCGAGTCCGGGATGTTGGTCGGTCCCGGATTGGCGAAGAACAGGCGGCCGCGCGGCTTACGCGCCGAGGGCGTGTCGGTCTTGGCGGTCATGCAGGCGGTTCCTCTCGCGTGGCGCGCAGGATAGGCGCCGCGAGGGGCGATGGGAATGGCGGGGCCGGCGTCGGCCCGGTCCCCGCGCCGCCGGCCTTGTCAGGCCTGCGCCGGCGGCTGCGCCCGCTCAAAGCCCGGACGCGGAATGAGGTCCATCAGCATGCAGTCGAGCCCGCCATCCACCAGCAGCTCCGCACCGTTCACATAGGCGGCGCGCTCGCTGGCGAGGAACAGGACGGCGTCGGCGATGTCCTCCGGCTCGGCGATGCGCCGGCTCGGCACCATGGCCTTGCGCCGTTCCTCGACGCCCGGAACGGCGTAGAAGGCCCGGGACATCGGCGTGCGCACGAGGCCCGGGCAGACGATGTTGCTGCGGATGCCCCAGGGGCCCCACTCCGCGGCGATCTGGCGCGAGAGCATGGCGACGGCGGACTTGCTCGCGCTGTAGGCGCCGCTGTTGGTCTGCGGCTCGAGCGCGGCGATGGAGGCGATATGCACCATGCTGCCGCGCCGCCGCTCGCGCATCTGCCGCCCGAAGGCCTGGGCGCAGAGCAGGTAGCCCGTCAGGTTCACGGCGAGCACCTGATTCCAGTCGGCGAGCGAGAGCGATTCGAGCGGCCCGGCGCGCAGGATGCCGGCGTTGTTGACCAGCACATCGGCCGCGCCGAACCGGCGCGCGACCTCGGCCGCGGCGGATTCGACCGCGGCCGGATCGATGGTGTCGCAGGCCAGGCCGAAGGCCTCGGCGCCGGAGGCGCGCAACGCCGCGGCCGCTTCCTCCGCCCCGGCGCCGTCGCGGTCAAGCAGGGCGACGCGTGCGCCAGCCACGGCGAAGCCCGCGCCGATCGCGCGGCCGATGCCGCCGGCGCCACCGGTGACGACACAGGCGAGGCCCTGGAGACGAAGCCAGTCGGCCATGGTGTGGGTCCTCCTCCACTCCGGAGTCAGGCGCGCGGCGGTTCCGTCGCCGGCACCGCAACGTCTCCCGGTGCGCCGCGCGCCACGGCGGCGGGGACGTCGTGGCCGGGGCGGCGCCGGCGGCGCTCCAGCAGCCCGGCGATGCCGCGCGGCAGGAACAGCACGAACAGCACCAGCAGCAGGCCGTAGATCAGCGGCGCCGCGCCGATGAACTGCGTGCCGAAGCCGATGCGCAGCGTCTCGTCGAGCCCGATGGTGAACACCGCCCCGATCGTCGGGCCGATCAGGCTGTACATGCCGCCCGCGATCGCGCCGAACACGATCTGCAGTGAGACGCCGAGCCCGGAGAGCGTCTCCGGGTTGAGGTACATCCGGTACTGCGCCGTCAGCCCGCCCGCGAGCCCGGCGAGCGCCGCCGAGAGCAGCGTGACCTTGAGCTTCTCCCGCGCCACGCGGATGCCGATCGAGGCCGCCGCGTCCTCGTCCTCCGCCACCGCGGCCAGTGCCTTGGAGGTCATCGAGCGGTCGAGGAGGCGCCAGGCGAGCAGCCCGCAGGCCCAGGCGAGCAGCCCGAGCCACCAGAAGCCGGCCTTGCTCATCTGCATCGCCGCGAAGGCCTCGGCGGGCGGTGCCTGGTTGGGCGTCATGCCGAGCGAGCCGCCGGTGATGGAACGCAAGGCCGTGATGAGGATGCGCACGATCTCGCCCGCGGCGAGGGTGACCAGCGCGAAGTAGTGCCCGACCACGCGCAGGCGGAAGGCGGGCCAGCCGAGCAGCGCCCCGGCGAGCGCGGCCAGGGCGACGCCGACCGGCAGGCCGATCCAGGGTGTGATCCCCTGAAGGTTCCACAGCAGCGCCATGCTGTAGGCGGCGACGCCGAGGAAGGCGCCATGCCCGAAGGAGACGATCCCGAACCGCCCCATCAGCGCCCACGCGGTGCAGGCGAGGGCGACGAGGATCGTGGTGATCGCCAGGTGCATGAAGTAGTCGGGCGGCCCGAGCAGCGGCAGGCAGGCGAGCGCCGCGAGCACGAGGAGCGGCAGGGCGATGTCGCGCGTCGTCGTCCTCATCGGGCGAACAGCCCCCGCGGGCGGAGGAAGATCACGACGATGAAGAACACGAAGGCCACCACGTAGGACATCTCCGTGTTCCACCAGAAGCCGCCGACCGAGACGATCAGCCCCATCAGGAAGGCCGCGAGGAACCCGCCCAGCATGTTCCCGAGCCCTCCCATCACGCAGATCATGAAGGTGATCGGCCCGAAGGAGAGGCCG
>JADGHI010000531.1 GCA_019689515.1 Acetobacteraceae bacterium
CGCCAGCCCAGCGGGGCAATCAGCCGCATTCCGTTCCAGAGGCCGCGGCTGCTCCAGAGGCCGCGGCTGCCCCGGCCACCCAGCGCCCGGATTTCAGCGGAGCCGCGCGGCGATGTCCCTGAGGCGCGACAGCTTCTGGGCCACGGCGGGCATCCCGTTGACGCTCTCGCCGTAGGTCCAGACGTAGGCGAGCACCGCGAAGATCGAGCCGGCCGTCGTGCCGCCGTCTCCGGCCGCCAGGATCGCGAGCGCCGCGAGGGTGAGGGCGATCTGGATCACCTCGATGGCGCCCCAGACCTTGGCCTCGGCATCGGAGATGCGGACCCGCCAGAAGCGCAGCCGATGCGCGAAGTGGCGCCGTACGCCCGCAGAGGGAGCGCGGGCGACGAGTTCCACCTCGCGCTCGAGCCGATCATTGAGCGCCGCGTTCAGCCGCTGGCTCGCCCTGCCGAACCGTCGGATGAGCAGCGCGGTGGGCACCAACGCCGCGATGGAAAGCCCGCCGACCCACGGGTTGAGCACGCAGAGCATCGCCACGGCGCCGACGAGGTGCACGATCGCGGCGGTGGACGCCGGTACGTCGGTCTGAAGGAATTCGACGATCTCGCGCGACAGCGCCACGCGCGCCGCCAGGCGCGTGGCATCCGTGCCCTGTGCCCGTTGCCGTTCGACGAGGCCCGCGGCAAGGTCCGCGTAGATCAGGGTGAAGACGCGCGTGTCGTAGACGTGCCGGAACAGGCCGACCGCGAGATGCGTCGTCCACGCCGCAAGCAGCGGCGCAACGCCGGCCCAGCGCCCGACCAGGACCGCATCAATGGCGATGCCGGTGAGGAACGGGTAGAGCACGTCAAGGCCGTTCTCCAGCAGCGTGAGCGTATAGGTCAGGGCGAGCCGCAACCGGTGGCGGCCGCCGAGCCCCATGAGCAGCGCCCACAACGTCGGCGGCAGCGCAGCGGTGTCGGAAGGGAGGGTGCTCGGCACGGCGTGGCCTACCCGGTTTGAGCGGTCGGCGCCGCAGCGCGGGCGGGTTGCTCGCCGACGGCCCCGATCCCAGTCATCCGCCATATGTCTCCGGCGTCAGGGCGCGTGAGACAACCGGGACGGGCGGAAGGCGGACCTTTTGTGGGGCCCCCGATATGGAATCCGGCCGGCCAGGCCGGGCTGATCAGCCGGATTCGGTTCGGTATGAGTTCTGGTCAGGGAGAAGCGGGCACAGATGCCGACATGACGCTGCGGACCCTCGATAAGGTCTCCTGGAAGTCAGAAGCCGGCAACTGGAGCGCGCCTTCGAACGGATGGTCCAGCAATCGCACCACGACAAGAAGCAGGGCGAGCGCAGCGGCAAACACCGCGGCCAGAGCGATTTGGGAGACGAGGTGCTCCATGCCGCAGAAGGCCACGAAGCAAACCATCGCGGCCGCCAAGGAGATCAGCACCACCCAAAGGATGGCCGGCATGCCGAGCCCGGCTTGGAAGAGCCTGGTCTCCCGTTGCTGGTGTGCGGTTACCATCAGCGTAGACATCTGCTCCCGTACGCCGGCGTATCGGCCGTCGCCGGCGTCCATAAGCGCGACCGTCCGCCAGAGCGTTTGGAAGGCTCTCAAGGCTTGCGGGCTGCCGGATCGGCTGGCGGCCATCGAGGGCCATTCCTGCTCGATCACCGCTGCGAGATAGCTCGCGATGGCCTGCTCCAGCGGATCTCTACGATCCGGGGGAAGCGTGTCCGCCAGGATGGCCAGCCCGTGCAAGCTGCCGCACTCCGCGTTTATGGCCTGGGCGGCCACATCGTATTCTCCCCGGACATCGCTGTAGGTGAATGCCAGCAGCACGGCGTAGATGACGCCGAGCTGGTTGAGCACGGCAATTCCGACCTCATGGTGGCTCCGCCGGACACTGAGGTGCACAAGCCGGGATGCAGCGAGGCAGGCCACGCCGCCTATCACGGCCGCGCCGATGGTGATCCAAACAGCCGCAGCAAGGCTCATCGATCTCACCATGGAGCCGAACTGGAGGCGGAGGGAAAGCGACTGCCCCACGCCCGAAAATCCTCACAGTGTTCTCACGACCAGAGCTGATCCTCGGGGGCCGCGGTTATGAGCCGAGCGGGTTGCCGCCCTTCAAATGCGCTGCCATCGCTTTGGCCGGTGGCGGGCCTCGATAGCAGCTTTGGCGGAGGTTGTGCTGCGTCGGTCTGGTCGGCCCGAGGGTCGAGCCGCCCCAGCCGCGCCGGCGCGGCTGGTGAAGGCTTCTGGCGCTGGGCCATGACCGGCTCGGCGTCAGGGCAGTGCCCGGACCATTCAGTCGCTGCTCCAGGCCGCCTGCATATTCCTGGTTGCAGGCCACCTCGCCCGCCAATTCCGAAAGCCGCCTCCTGAATCGCGGGCCTTACCACAAGCGCCATTGCGCCTCCTCGGTTTCTCGCTTCGGTCGAATGAGGCGGTTCCTCCGTCCCGGCCGTCCCCTTAAGGCGCGTTGCGCACAGCGGCGGTCAAGGCTGACCGCTCGCGACCGACACGGAACCCATGCGCTGCCGCGCCTTGCGCCCGAGCTTGGCATGAACGCATACGAGCCAACGCTCCAGCTCGGCCAGCCCGTACCAACCGTCGCGTTTCGGCAGGTCTCCGCACGCATCGTGCAAGTCGCACGCAGACCCCTTCGGGTCAAACCAGAAGAATTCAGTCCTGGTTGGGGGACGTTCATGAATGCCGCACGGAGGCTTCGTCCGGCGCGGTACCCTCAGTGCCCGGTCCTACCCCGTGATGGGCACCAACCGGGTCAGCCGGGGCGGGTTCTGCTCGGACAGGTAGATGACGCCGGACGAACCGCGCCACATGCCGTGCGCCCCGTTCAACACCGGGCGACAGCGGCCGATCAACGTGCCGTTCGCCGCCAGCAGCGACAGGCGCGGCACCTGATCCGTAACGTAGAGCTTCCCCTCGGCGTCGCCGTGCACCGACATCGGCTTGTAGTGGTCGCGCCACTCGGTCAGGAACGCGCCTTCCGCCGTGAACACCTGCACACGATTGTTCTCCCGGTCCGCCACCGCCACGCGGCCATCCGGCAGGACCCAGATGCCATGCGGCGTGGTGAACTCCCCGGGCCCCTCCCCCGGGCGGCCCCCCGTGGAACAGTTACGCCCAAAACCCCCCTCGCGATGGTC
>JADGHI010000532.1 GCA_019689515.1 Acetobacteraceae bacterium
ACCGCGGCCGAGCGGCTCGCCCCAGCGCCAGCGGCGGAACAGCAGCGGCATCCCGCGCCGCGGCGTCACCGGCAGGGCGAGCGCGTGCCCGCGCGCCTCCAGCGCCTTCAGCAGCGGACGGATGTCGATCTCGGCGCCCATCGGCCAGAAGCCGGCGACCAGCGCGCCGCGCGGCGGCGGCGCCTGCTCCAGCACCAGCGCCGCGAAGCGTTCCGCGAAGCCCGGATCGCCCGCGACCGCCTCGGCCGCCGCCTGCCGCCGCGCCAGCGCCGCGCGCCGCGCCGCCGCCTTCCGTTCGGCAAGCGGCACCACGCGATTCGGTCCGGAGGTGGGTGTTGCCGCGGCCTGGACTCCAGCGGCGTCCGGCGGCGGCAGCGAATCGGAACTGTGCGGAGCCGCCATGGCCGTCGGCGTCTCAACCCTCCCAAGGCCTGCATGCGCAGGTGGGCGCCAGATACCCGGACCACGGCCCGGGCAGAGCCAGCTCCCTGGAGGTTGCTTACTGGCCCCGGGGATGAATTGCCTGACGCACCGGGCAGCCCCGCCGACGTAAGCTAGGGAGCCTCGAGCGCCGCGGCAATGCCCTCGATGCGCTCCGCGAGGCGGTTCAGCCACTCGGCGAACCGCGGGTCCTCCGCGATCCCGCCGGCCGGCGCCGGCGCCGTCTCAGCCCCGCCCGCGCTGCCCCGGCCGGCCTTCAGCGCCGCCAGCTCCTCCCGCAGGTCCGAGGCCTCGTCGGCCAGTTGCAGCGCCGCGAGCAGCAGCATCCGGGACTCGCCGAACTGCATGCCCATCGCCCGCAGCGCGCCGATGCGCCGGTCCACCTCGGCGCCCATGCGCTCCAGGTGCGCCTCCTGCCCGTCCTGGCAGGCGACCGGATGGGTGTAGCCGCCGACGCGGATGGTCACCTGGCCCACGCCTCTAGCCTCCCTCGCGCTCTGCCACGTCGCGCGCCTCGGCCTCCTCGGCCCCCTCGACGTCCTCGCCGAGCGCGGCGCGCAGCTTGACGATGGTCGTGTCGAGCCGCTCGGCCAGCGCGGCGAGTTCCACCCGATTCGGCCCGGGATCTCCCGCGCCGCCCGACGGCGATGCCGCCCCCGCTGCTGCTGCCGCCGCGGCCGCCGCCGCCTGCTCGCGCGCCGCCGCCAGCGCGGCCCGCGCGCTCCCGGCGGCCCGCTCCAGGCGCTCCACCGCCGCCTCCAGCCGCACCGCCGCCGCGGCGACGGGATCCTTCGCGCTCTCGCTCATCCGCCCCCTGTCGGCACATTCCGCCCGCCGCGCCGCCCACGCATGCGCGCATCGCCCACGTGCCCGGCGCGGCGGCGGTCCAGGCGCCGCCGCCCATGCGCCCGCCGGCTGGCCGAAAACGGCGCAGGCGCAACGCTGGACGGCGCCGCCACCGCCGTGTTGGAAGCCTTGGCATGCGAGGCGCAAAGGGTCAACCAGAGAGGCCCGGCGGCGCGGCGCCCTGGCCGCTGCAGGGTCCGCTCCCCCCGGCGGTCGTGGTGCACGCGGCGGCGCAGGCCGAGGCCGCCCTCGCCGCGGCGGGGCCGAGGGGCGTGCTGCTCCTCTCCGCCCGCGGCGCCGGCGCGTACCTCGGCCCCGCGGTCTTCCTGCGCATGGTCGCGCACGCCGCCGCCGCGCATCCCGGCGTGCCGCACCTCCCCGTGCTCGACTGCGCCGACGCGCCGGGCTTCGCCCTCGCCGCGATCCGCGCAGGGCTGCGCGCGGTCGTGCTCGATCCCGCCTGCCCCGCCTTCGCCGCCGTCGCCGGCGCGGCGGCGGAATGCGGCGCCGCGGTGCTGCCGGAGCGGCCGGAGGCGCTCGATCTCGGCCCGCTCGACCTGCGCCGTCCGGGCGGGCGGGAGAAGCTCGCCGCCTGGCTGCGGCGCTGACGGCGCGCCCCGCCCGCCATCAATCCCGGCCGCGACCGCTTCGGTCATCACCGCGGCGCGACCTCTGCCGGCGCGGGGGTGAGCGACCTCGCCGCGACGTCGGATGACAGGCTTACGGGCCTCGGCTATTTCGCAGCGACACCGCCGCCTTCTTCAGGCACGCGAGAGGAGACCCAGCAGATGCAGCTCACGCCGAAGGTCAAGGAAATCCTCTCCTGGTACGAGAGCGACAACCCCGGCACCAAGGCCAACCTCGCCCGCATCCTGATGGAGGGGAAGCTCGGCGGCACCGGCCGCATGGTCATTCTCCCCGTGGACCAGGGCTTCGAGCACGGCCCCGCGCGCAGCTTCGCGCCCAACCCCGCGGCCTATGACCCGCACTACCACTTCCAGCTCGCGATCGAGGCCGGCCTCAACGCCTACGCCGCCCCGCTCGGCATGATCGAGGCCGGCGCCGCGACCTACGCCGGCTGCATCCCGACCATCCTCAAGGTCAACAGCGCCAACTCGCTCGCCACCAGCAAGGACCAGGCCGTCACCGGCAGCGTCGCCGACGCGCTGCGCCTCGGCTGCTCGGCGATCGGCTTCACCATCTACCCGGGCAGCGAGGAGCAGTTCGGCATGATGGAGGAGCTGCGCGAGCTGGCCGAGGAGGCCAAGGCCGCCGGCCTCGCCGTCGTCGTGTGGAGCTACCCGCGCGGCGGCTTCCTCGACAAGACCGCCGAGACCGCGCTCGACATCTGTGCCTATGCCGCGCACATGGCGGCGCTGCTCGGCGCGCACATCATCAAGGTGAAGCCGCCGACCAGCGCGATCTCGCTCGACGCCGCGAAGAAGACCTACGAGAAGCACCCGGTCGATGTGAACGACCCCGTCGCGCGCATCCGCCACGTCGTCCAGGCCTGCTTCAACGGCCGCCGCCTCGTCGTCTTCTCCGGCGGCGAGGCCAAGGAGACCGGCGGCATCATCGAGGAGGTGAAGGCGATCCACGCCGGCGGCGGCAACGGCTCGATCATCGGCCGCAACACCTTCCAGCGCCCGAAGGCCGAGGCGCTGAAGCTGCTCAACGACATCATCGAGATCTACAAGTCGCCGGTCGGCTGACCGGACACCTCCCTGCCCTCCCCCGCGCCTCGCGGGGGAGGGCCGCGGGCGGAGACGAGATGTCCCTGCGCATGACGAACACGCCGGAGGAGGCCCGCTGCCGCCTCTGTCTCATATACACATCA
>JADGHI010000533.1 GCA_019689515.1 Acetobacteraceae bacterium
CATCCGCCCGCTCGCGTCGCGTCGGGGGCGTGAGGGGCCGGCGCGGACCGGCGGTGGGGAGGCCGGGCTGGGCCCGCACTCCGCGCTTCACTGCGCCGGCGCACGGAGCGAATGGTCGTGCACGCGTCGCGGCCGAGGCGGCGCGGTACCCCGACCGGTGCATTGGCCCGGCGGGGCTTCGGGCGGTGGCGGGCCCCGGCGGTCGGGCGCCCGTCCACGGAGCCCAGGACCGATGACCAGCAAGTCCTTCACCGACACCCAGCGCGCGATCCTCTGCTGCGCAGCCGAGCACCCGGCCGGCCTCGCCGAGCGTCGTGCCGGTGTCGCTGTCGAGGAAGGCGACGTCGATGCTGACGGCGTACTCCTTCTTGCGGCGCCCGCCGGCGAAGACCGCCGGGACGATGCAGGTGCCGGCCTTCGGGCCGACCTCGTGGGTCGTCAGCAGCGCCGCGAGCCCGTCCCACGAGAGGGAGCGGACGTCGGTCCAGCCGTGCTTCTGCAGGTAGTGGCCGAAGGTGAAGGCGTAGGTCAGGGCGGCGCCGCCGTCGCTCATCGGTCGCCTCCGCCGCGGGACGTGCGACCGCCACCCTGTGGCCGCTGCCGCCGCCTGTCGTCGCGGAGCGCGCGGCCGAGGTCCGCGAGCGTGTCTTGGGGGACTGGCGCCGCCGTCCTCGCCTGAGGCGGCGGCGAGGCCGGCCGTTCCGGCTCGGACCAGCGCCGCCGGAACTGCGGATTCGCCTCGGGGGCGCTCATCGCCGCCGCGGCGGCGCCATCCCTCCGCCGTCGCCGCCGCCGCGGAGGTTCTCCTCCTCGTAGGCCACGACGTCCCTCTCCCGGCAGCGGACCTTGTTGCCCAGCTTGACCCAGCGGGGCCCCAGGCGCCGCCACCTCCACCGCTGTAGCGCGCCGGCCGAATCTGGAAGCGCCGCCATCTGCTTTTAGAACCATCGGGGTTGCCGCTGAGAGGCATCTGAGAGGCCTCTTAGGTCCCGTGGGCTGACGCGGCCAGCCGACAGCCCGTCCCTGGGCGGCCGGGCCCCGATCAGTCCCCGGGCAGCAGGCCGCGGGCGGCGTGCCACTCCCAGGCCAGCCGGCAGTGGTCGCGCTCCTTCCACCGGAGCGCCAGGTCGATCGCTGTCGAGAGCCACCGACCGAGGCGGCTGCCCCGCCGAGCCAGATCCCAGGCGCGAGCGGAGAAGGTGACCGCGCCGTCACCGCCCATCACCGCGTTGAGGGTTCGCGATAGGCCACTGGCGACCTCCTCCCCCCAGCGGAGCACGTCAGGCCTCGATCGCGGCGGCGGCGGCGAACAGGGCGTCGAGATCGGCCTCGGCGATCCCGAGCTGCGCGGCCATGCCTACCGTGCGGGCGTGGTCGCGCTCAATCTCGGTCCCATGCTGCCACCAAGCGCGGGTTGGGACGTCGGCCTGCGCCATCAGCGCCTCCACCGCGTCGAGTAGCGTGCCGTCCCCGTGCGGGGTCAGCTCCATCACCGCCTTGGCCTGCCAGAGCGCCACGGACCGCACGCCGGCCGGCCAGCCGGCGGGGTACTGCGCCAGCAGCACCTCGCGCAGCTCGGCCTCGCTGGCGATGCGCGTCGGCTGCCCGCCGCGCTGCCGCCAGTCGGAGTAGAGGGGATCGTCGGCGGGCACATAAGCGGCGCGCGCGCTCGACCAGGCATGGCTCTCGTCGCCGGCGACGATCCAGTACCAGTCGCGGGGATCGTAGCGCATCAGATGTACTGGCCTCCCGTATCGGTGGTCCCGGCGGCGTCGCCGGGCAAATAGCTTGCGCCGCCGCCGTTCGTGGCGATCACGCCGTTCGCCTGCGCGACGTAGCGCGTACCCGTCGCGCTGCCGCCGAAGATCATGTTGTAGAGAAACATGGACCCGAGCACCTGCGCCTGGGCGAAGGCGCGGGAGAAATTGCGGGTGCCCTGCAGCGTCACAGCGCTGCCCGCGAGGATCGCGATGCCGCCGGTCGACGCGTACACGTGGTTCGGCGCGTCGCCGACGATGGAGTAGCCCTCGCCGTTCGACGAGACATAGCCGCCGTGCGTGGCGGAGATGTGCATGTCGGTGCAGGCCCCGAACTCGACCGAGCCGAACACCACCACAGCCCCGGTGAGGGCGGCGAGCGCGCGCCCGTTGGCGTCGTAGTCGGTGCCGACCGCGCCGCCGGACAGCAGCCGGACCCCGGTGACCTCGAGCCGCGCCCCGTTGCGCGCCATGACCGCCGGCCCGACCGCGACGTTGATGATCACATTCGATGGCGTCACCGGGTCTCCGCGCAGCACGACGCCCGCCGGGAGGCGGGTCTCCAGCCCGCCGACGGGGCCGGTGTTCTGGCCGGTCAGCGTGCCCGTGGCGAGCAGACCGGCGTTGTAGGTGCCGGGGGCCAGCTGGATCGTCGCCGTGCGGCCCTTGAGGTCGTAGTCGTGGGCGAGCGTATCCCACGCCTTCTGGATGGTCTTGAACGGCGTACCCACCGTCCGCCCGTCGTTGGCGTCGTTGCCCGTCGGCGAGACATAGAGGGTGAGCGGGTCGTTGATCTCGATCCGGCCGAGTATCTGGATCGCCTTGCGCAGCTGCGTCCAGTCGTTCTCGTCCGGCGCGAGGCCCGCCCCCTCGATCACGGCGAGCAGCTCCTCCTGCACGGCGTTGAGGAAGGCCGCGGTGACCTGCGTCCCGCTGAGGCCGGCGAGCAGGTTGCGGTCGCGGAAGCCGCGCTTCCCCCCGCCGATGTCTACGGTGTTGGCGCCGTTGATGCGGTCCATCAGGCCTCTCCGTACGAGAAGACGGGCGTGGTGTGGGCGGGGGCGAACCGGCGGATCACGCACTCCACCAGCGAGGGCACGATCTCGCCGAGCGGCATGCCCGCCTCAGCGCCGCCGGTTTCGAACTCGATGACCCGCGTCGGCGGCAGGATCATCCGCCAGACGAAGATCTCCGAGGGCGGGGTGAGCTCCATGCCGCACTCGCCGACGCCGCAGACGAAGGGGACGGTCTCCTCCACCCGCGCCTCCGGCACGCCAAGCTGCGCGGCGATCGCCTCGAAGTAGGCGGGCGTCTGCAGGCCGCCCGCGGTCCAGCGCTGGTGCGCGGCGCGGCGGCGCTCGTCGAGGCCGGCCAGCAGCAGGTCGCGGCCACACGGGTC
>JADGHI010000534.1 GCA_019689515.1 Acetobacteraceae bacterium
GCGGTGGAGGGAGCGAGGGGGGCGCATCCGGTCTCTCCTTCGGGGGCGTTCGAGTCGGCAGTGTATTGCGCTAGCCTTGCCGCATGAACACGGTCCCTCCGCTTCCCCTCCTGCCCCCAAAGCCTGGCATCGCCCGCGGCGGGAAGGCGATCTACGGCGCGCCGCTCGGCATCCTGATGCTCGAGGCGCGCTTCCCGCGCATCCCGGGCGACATGGGCAACGCGGAGACCTGGCCCTTCCCGGTGCTCTACCGCGTGGTCAGGGGCGCGACGCCGGAGCGCGTGGTACTGCAGGGCGCGAAGGGGCTGCTGCCGGACTTCCTGGATGCAGCGGAGGAGCTGGTCGCGCTCGGGGCCGAGGCGATCACCACCAATTGCGGCTTCCTGTCGCTGTTCCAACGCGAGCTGGCGGAGCGCGCGAAGGTGCCGGTCGCAAGCTCGGCGCTGATGCAGGTGCCCTGGGTGCAGGCGATGCTGCCGCCGGGCAAGCGTGTCGGCATCATCACCATCTGCGCGACGACGCTGACGCCGGCGCATCTCTCCGCCGTCGGCGTCCCGGCGGACACGCCGGTGGTCGGGACCGAGCGCGGGCGCGAGCTCTTCCGCGTGCTGATCAAGGCCGAGAAGGAGGAGCTGAACATCGCCGCGGCCGAACAGGACATCCTGGACGCCGCGCGGACGCTGCTCGCCCGGCATCCGGAGGTCGGCGCGCTGGTGTTGGAGTGCACCAACATGCCGCCCTACGCGGCGGCCCTGCGCGAGACGCTGGGCCTGCCGGTCTATGATATTTATTCGATGATCAACTGGTTCCACGCTGGGCTGCGGCCGCGCCACTTCCCGCGCTGAAGGCACAGGGCCGCGGCCGGGGGCGCACGCCAGCGCAGCGCCCGGCGGACAGGGGAGGGCGGCCAGCCGGTCGGCTGGCCGACGCGCTGCCTCCCCGCCGGTCGGGAGGTGGGGAACGCTCCCCGCCTACTCCTTGATCGTCACCGCCTGGCGGCCGCGCTGGCCGTCGCGGACCTCCAGCGAGACCTTCTGGCCCTGCTGGATGTCGTGCTTGCCGGCGCGGTGCAGCACGGAGGAGTGCAGGAACACGTCCTGCCCGCCATCGTCCGGGGTGACGAAGCCGAAGCCCCGCACCTGGTCGAACCACTTCACCGTGCCGTTGAGGCTGTAGGTCGGCCCGCCCTCGTCGCGCGCGAAGTCGCGCCGCGGCGGGGGACGGTCGCCCCAGCCACCACCGCCGCCGAAGCGGCCTCCGCCGGCACCGCCGCCGAAGCGGCCGCCGCCGCCAAAGTCACGACGCGGGGGCCGGTCGCTCCAACCGCCCCCGCCTGCGCCGAAGCCACCGCCGCCAAAGCCGCCGCCACCGAAGTCGCGCCGCGGGGGGCGATCGCCGAAATCGCGACGGGGAGGCCGGTCCGCCCATCCGCCGCCGCCAGGGCCGCCGAAGGAACGCCGCGGCCCGCCGAAACCTGCGTTGCCGCCAGCCATGCCGGGGCCGCCCTCGCCCGGCTTGTGCTCAACGATACGGGTGACAAGGCGCCGGCCCTGCCGGTCGGTGCCGATCTCCACGACGAGCTTGTCGCCGGTCACTGGCGGTTCGATTCCGGCCTCGGTGAGCGCCGAGGCGTGGAAGAACACGTCATTCCCGTCTGGCCCCAGCACGAAGCCGAAGCCCTTGCGGGCATTGTACCACTTTACTTCCGCCTCGAACGGCGTGCCCTCGCCGCCTCCGGGGGCGCCGTTCTGGTTTTCTTCGTTCTCGGGAGACACGTCTTATAGGATCCGCAATTGTTTTCGCAGCCCGACGGGATGCAGGACCGCAAATCAGAGCATGGCACCCTGGCCTGCGGAAATCGAGAGGGAAATCGCTCAGCGGAAGCGTCGCGGATCGTAAGGCGCGATGGGGATTTCGGGCGATTTCGAACCGATGAGTTGCGCGACGATCCGCCCAGTTCGCGCGCCAGCCACCAGTCCGACATGACCATGCCCGAAGGCGTGCACGATATCCGGCGTGGCGCTGGCCGGGCCGAGGCAGGGCAGGCCGTCCGGCATGCTCGGGCGGTGGCCCATCCAGAACCGGACCCGCTCCGCCGGCAGGTCGCGGGGCAGGTCGGGGAAGAGGCGCAGCAGGTGGTCGCGCAGAATTTCCGCGCGCCGCCAGTTCGGCGCGGCGGCGAGGCCGGCGATCTCCACCTGGCCGGCGGCCCGCAGCCCGCGGTCGGTCCAGGTGATCGACATCTTGCCGTCTGAGGGCATCAGCGGCGTGCGCGGGCCGGTTTCCGCGTCGGCGATCTCCGCGTGGTAGCCACGCTCCGTCTCCAGCGGCACGCGGTCGCCGGCCGCGGCGGCGAGCGCCCGCGAATGCGCGCCGGCGGCGATCACCGCGCCGTCGCAGGCGATCTCGTCGCCGTTGTCGGTCGTGACGGCGCGCAGGCGTCCGGCCTCGATGCGGAAGCCGGTCGCCCGAGCGCGGCGCAGATCGGCGCCGCGCTCCCGCGCATGGGAGACGAGGGCGGCGACATACGCACCGGGGTCGCGGCAATGGCCGCCTTCCTCCGCCAGCAGGGCGAAGCGGTAGCGGCGGTCGAGCGCCGGCTCGCGCTGGCGCAGCTCGTCCTCGTCAAGTTCGAGCCAGCGCACGCCCGTCTTCGCGCGGATGCGCCACGCCATTGCCTCGGCCTCGAACGCGGCGCGGGAGGGGAAGACGTACATCAGCCCGCGCTGCTCGATCAGATGGCCGACGCCCGCTTCCTCTGCGAGCGCCTTGTGCAGTGCGGGAGCGTCCACGATCAGCGGACGCAGCGCGCGGGCGGTGCGCTCGACCCGCGCCTCGGTCCAGCCGGAGAGCAGGTAGCGCGCGAGCCAGGGCAGCACGCGCGGCAGGTAGGTCCAGCGGATCGCGAGCGGGCCAAGGGGATCGGCGACGAAGCCGGGCACCTTCTTCCACAGGCCCGGCACGGCGGGCGGGATCACCGACATCGGCGAAAGCCAGCAGCCGTTGCCGTAGCTTGCGCTCTGCTCGCCGCCCGGCTCCCCGGGCTCGAGGATCGTCACGCGATGGCCGTCGCGCAGCAGCTCCAGCGTCGAGGCGGCGCCGACGATGCCGGCGCCGATGACGACGACGTGGCGGGTCTCGCTCATCTCAGGG
>JADGHI010000535.1 GCA_019689515.1 Acetobacteraceae bacterium
CCACAGAACAGCCGGACGAGATCGGAGACTGACATGACCCGCCGCCAGCCCAACCCCATCCGGTCCGACATCGCCTGGAGCACGCGCGACCGCATCACCGTGCGCGGCCGCGATCTGCCGAGCGAGATCCTCGGCCATATGAATCTCGGCGACTTCGCCTTCCTCCAGCTCACCGGCCGCGAGGCGACGCCGCAGGAATCGGCGGTGTTCAACGCGATCATCATCACCCTGGTCGAGCACGGCCTCACGCCGAGCGCGATCGCGGCGCGGATGACTTACGCGGGCGCGCCCGAGGCGATGCAGGCCGCCGTCGCGGCGGGCCTCTGCGGCCTCGGCTCGGTCTTTGTCGGCAGCATGGAGGACGCGGCGCGCCTGCTCTCCGAGGCGCTGCCGCCCGGCAAGGACCATGCCGGCGCCGACCTGGCGGCGATCGCGCGCGAGATCGTCGCGCGCTACCGCCAGGCCGGACGCATCCTGCCGGGCATCGGGCATCCCATCCACAAGCCGGTGGACCCGCGCGCGCCGCGGCTGTTCGAGATCGCCGCGCAGAACGGCATGGCGGGCCCCTATGTCGCGCTGATGCAGACCATCGCCGCGGAGGCGGAGCGCGCCTATGGGCGCTCGCTGCCCGTCAACGCGACGGGCGCGATCGGCGCGATCTGCTGCGAACTCGGCTTCCCCTGGCGCATCGTGCGCGGCTTCGGCGTGATGGCGCGCGCCATCGGCCTCGTCGGCCACATCCTGGAGGAAGGCGAGCGGCCGATGGCCCGCGAGATCTGGCTGCGCGTCGAGGACGAGGCGAGCGCCCACGCCCGGCCGGAGTGACCAGCTGCCGTTCGGCTCGCGGGCAGCCCGGTGCCGGGCGCACCCGCGCCCCGCCCGTGGGTTGCGACGAAGCGGCGGAGCGCGCCAATAGTGTGCTCCCGTCCGTTCCCCCCAACAGGGTCCTCAGCATGAGCACCGATCCGCAGGCGATCGACCTCCGCGAGCACATCCGCGGCATTCCGGATTTCCCGAAGCCGGGGATCCTGTTCTACGACATCTCCACGCTGCTCCGGCACGGCCCCGCCTGGCGGGCCGCGATGGCGCGCCTCGCCGCGATCGTCCGTCCGCACAAGCCCGATCTGCTGGCCGGCATCGAGAGCCGCGGCTTCCTCGTCGCCGCCCCCCTCGCGCTTGAGCTCGGCCTCGGCTTCATCATGCTGCGCAAGCCCAACAAGCTGCCAGGCCTCACCATCGGGCTGAACTACGCGCTCGAATACGGCACCGACCGGATCGAGATGCAGGCCGACGCGGTCACGCCCGGACAGCGCGTGGTGCTGCTCGACGACCTGCTCGCCACCGGCGGCACCATGGCGGCGGGAATCAACCTGTTGCGCCAGGCCGGCGCGGTGGTGCCCGCCGCCGCGGCGCTGATCGAGCTGACCTTCCTTCAGGGCCGCGCCCGGCTCGACGTCCCCTTCGAGGCGCTGGTCGCCTACGACAGCTGATCCTCGCGCTCCATCGGGCGGGCGTGGGCGCGGATGCGGAATGGCCGCGGGCTGCCACAGTTTCGCCACATCCGGCCCCGAGAGGGAGCAGTCTCAACGCCCGCCCGCCCGCGGCCTGTCCGATGCTCTTCCGCGTGGCGGTCGAACACTTTCCCGGTCGGGAGGCAAGCCAGGGAGGAGAAGGCGCGATGCCCACATCCGCCACGGCCAGCACCACCACTGCCCCGCGGCGCCGCGCCTTCCTGCTCGGCGGCCTCGCCGCGGTCGCTGCATCAGCATCCGCGGCCTTCCCCGGAAGCCGCCGCGCCATGGCCGCCCTGCCGGCGGCAGCCGCCCTTCTGGCCCCGGGCCCGGCGGCCAGCGCGCCGGCCCGCTGGGCGGCGCGCTTCGCCGCCGCGCTCGGCCGCTGCGCCGCGCCGGCGCCGCCCTGGCTTCAGCCCACGCCGCTCGGTGGCGCCGACGGCGTGACCGCGGCCAACCGCTTCGCCACTGCCGCCGCCCCGGACGGACGCACCCTGCTCGCCCTGGCCGGCGCCGCGGCCCATGCGCGGCTGATCGGCGACAGCCGGGCCCGCTACGAGCCCTCGGTCTGGCTCCCGGTCTGCGGCCTCGTGCAGCCGACGGCCCTGCTGGTCCGTGGCCCCGCGCTGGCACCCCATCTCGATGCCCGAGGGCCGCGCGACGCCGCGCCGGCGCCGCTGCGGTTCGGCTTGCCGGGACCGGCCGCACCCGAGGCTGCCGCCCTCCTCGCCCTCGATCTGCTTGGCATCCCTGCCCTACCAGTCTTCGGCCTGATGGGCACAGCTGCTGAAGCCGCCCTGGCGGAAGGCCGCGTGGACGCCATCCTCGCCGCCGGCCCGGGCCTTGCCGCGCGTGCCCGGGCGATCGGGGCAGAACCCTGGTTCGCCGTGGCCCCGGCCGAAGCAGGCCCCGACGCCACGGCGCGGCGGGATCCCGCGCTGACCGAGGTGCCGTCCCTCGCCGAGCGCATCGCCCTCCGGGCCACGGCAGGCGCCGGCTCGCCTGCGGCCGAGATGGTCCTCGCCGCCAATGCCGGCCTCGCCGCGGCGCGGCTGCACACCAGCATCGTGCTGCCGGCGCTGACCTCCGCCGACCTGGTTGCGCTGTGGCGCCACGCAGCCGCGCGTCTCGCCGAGGAACTGGCCGAGGAGGACAACCCAGCCGAAGGCGCGCCACCGTCACGGCCCCTGCTGCTGGGCACCGAGGCGGCAACGGCCTATGCGGTGATCTGCGCCGTGCCGGAGCCGGTGGTGAATGCCTATCGCGGCTGGCTCGCCCGCCGGCTGAACTGGCGTTCCGCCTGAGCCGCGAAGCCGGTCGGTCTGCCGAGCGGCGGTCCGCCAAGGATCGCTTAACCTTGCTCGCCTACGGTGGGATGCGGGTGACACCTGCATGCCGACCGAACTCGAACCGCTCCGTCCGATTGCCGCCGTCGAGCCGCCACAGGCGCAAACCACCGACAGGCAGGCGAAGATGCTCGAGGCGAGGAATCCTCCCCACGCAGATGCCCCCGGCTCGCCATCACAGCCCGAGGCGCCGGGGAGCCCGTTGATGGTGCCCAACCCTGCCCTCCGGCTGGACCATGCGCTCGGCGTGGTCATCATGGAATTCCGCGACCTGTCGGGGCGGGTCTCCTGGACC
>JADGHI010000536.1 GCA_019689515.1 Acetobacteraceae bacterium
GGGCGAGGCCGATGGGGGCGAGGGCGCCTGCGCGACGGCCAGGCCGGGCAGGATGCCCTCCGCCAGGGTCAACCCGACCGCCGCCAGGGCCGGAGCCGTTCCGCGCCAGCGCCGCATCGGTCCGCGCCTTCCCCCGGTGCCGCGTCAGGCCCTGCCGATCACCCCGACGATGAGCGAGATGATGAACAGCACCAGGAAGATCGCGAACAGGACCTTGGCGATGCCCGCCGAGGCCGAGGCCACGCCGCCGAAGCCGAATAGCCCGGCTATCTGGGCTATGACGAGGAAGATCAGGGTCCAATAGAGAATGTCGGGCGGCTCCGCAGCAGGTCCTCGGCGGCCCAACGCCGCCGCTGCCGGAGGGTTGCCCATGCCGAACGAGCAGGCGGGGCCTGCGGCGGCCGCCCTTTCCGGGCGTGCCCGTGCTATCCGTCGCGTTCGAGCCGCTCGATGTCCTCGTCGGAAAGGCCGAAATGATGGCCGATCTCGTGGATCAACACGTTGCGCACCAGGCGGAACAGGTCCTCCCCGGTCTCGATCCACTCCAGCAGGATCGGCTCGCGGAACAGGAGGATCGTGTCCGGCGCGGAGGGAACGTCGGAGATGCTCTTCTGCGTGAGCGGAACGCCGCGGTAGAGGCCGGTGAGCTCCCAGGGGCTCTCGAGGCCCATCTCGTCCAGGATGTCGTCGTCGGGCGCGTCCTCGACCACGATCGCGGTGCCGCGCACCATGCTGCGCAGCGGCTCGGGGATGGCGGCGAGGGCGGTCTCGGCCATCTCGACGATATCCTCGGCGGTCGGGGGCGTGCCATGGCGCATCACAAGTGCCAACGGACTCCGCGCCGGCCGCGGCGTCAAGCCGTCCCGGGGCACAAAGTCACGAAGTGGAGGAAGGACGCGCCATGTCCATCGCCCGGCTCGACCCTGCCGCCCGCGCCGCCCTGCCCGGCACCCTGCCGGGCTGGACCGTGCTGGCGGAGCGCGACGCCATCCGGCGGGAGTTCCGCTTCCGCGACTTCTCGGAGGCCTTCGGCTTCATGGCCCGCGTCGCCCTGCTCGCGGAGAAGCATGACCACCACCCGGAATGGTCGAATGTCTGGAACCGGGTGGAGATCACGCTGACCACCCACGACGCGGGCGGGCTCTCGGAGCGGGACGTGGCGCTGGCGCGGGCGATCGACCGGTTGCTTGGGGAGGGAGGCGGCTGAGGCCCCCGGCCGGTTCGCGCCGCGCCTCTCCCTCAGGTACGCCCCGCCGCCAGCAGGCGGCCGAAGAGCGGCACCGCGGCGGCGAGGTCGGCGATGCGCGCGCGCTCCTGCGGGGTGTGGATCGTGTCCGAGGATTCCGGGCCGAGGACGACGCAGGGCGCGATCGCCTGCAGTTCGCACGCATCCGTGCCGTAGGGGACGGTACGGGCACGCTGGTTGGTGTGCTGGACTGCGAGCTGGATCAGCGGGTGGTCCTCGGGGAGCTCGGGCGGCGGGCCCTCGCGCTGCTCGGTGAGGCGGATGCCCGCGCGGGCGGCGGCGGCGCGCACGGCCTCGACGACCGGCGTGGGATCTATGGAGCGGCTGTAGCGGTACTTGATGCCGGCGGTGGCGCGCGCGACCGTCACGTTCAGCGCCGTGCCATGGTTGTCGAGGATCAGGTTGAAGTCGGAGAAGGGCGGGTCGTAGGCGGGATCCTGAAGCGCGGGATCGCTGCGCAGGCGCTCGTGCAGGCTCCGCATCTCGGCGAGGAAGGGGATGAGCTGCCAGTTGGCGTTTACCCCCGTGCCGAGGGCGGAGTGGGCCTGGACGCCCTCCGCCTCTGCCGTGAAGTTGATGTGCGAGCGGTGGCCGCGCACCGGGGCGAGCCGCGTCGGCTCCGCGACGATGATGCCGAGCAGGCCGAGGGAGCGGGCGAGGGTGGAGGATTGCGCGATCAGGCGCGCCCCCTGCTTGGTGGTCTCCTCGTCGGTAGTGAGGAGGAGGGTGACGGGGGTGTCCTTGTCGGCCGCCTTGGCGGCGAGGATGGCGGCGGCGACCTGGCCCTTCATGTCGGCGCTGCCGAGCCCGTGCAGGAAGCCCTGCTCGTCGATGCGGGCGGAGAAGGGGTCATCCTGCCAGCCCGTATCCGGCACGGTGTCCATGTGGCCCGAGAGGGCATAGCCGCCCGGTGGCCCACGATGGGCGACCAGGGCGCGCTTCTTCACGCCCCGGGCGTCGGTGTAGTCGAGGCGCTCGATCTCGAAGCCGGCGAGCTCGGCCTCGATCCGCTCGGCGACCGGGAGGTTGGAGACGAAGGAGCGGCTGTCGATGCGGACGAGGTCCGCGGTGAGCCGGGCGACGGCGGTTTCGAGCTCGGTCATGGGGGGAGGATGGACTTGCCGGGGCCGGCCCGGCAAGCGACGCTTCGGCCGCCATGACCCAGCCCGTTGCCTATCTCGACCCCCGAACCGGCCGCACCTGGCCGCTCGACACGCCGCGCTGGTGCGGCGACGGCCAGGCGCCGCTGCTGCTGACGCCGCTGCCCGGCATCACGCGAGACGCGATTCGCCGCGACCGGCGCTCCCTCTGGCGCTATGCCGCCGCGCTGCCCTTCGCGCCGGAGGATCCGATCACCATGGGGGAGGGCTGCACGCCGCTGGTCCCGCGCACCATCGCCGGCGCCACCGCGTTGCTGAAATGCGAGTGGTTCATGCCGACCGGCAGCTTCAAGGACCGCGGGGCGAGCGTGATGCTCTCGCTGCTGCGGGCGCAGGGGGTAGCGCAGGTGCTGGAGGATTCCTCCGGCAATGGCGGCGCCGCCATCGCGGCCTATGCGGCGGCGGGCGGGATGCGGGCGAAGATCCTGGTGCCGGCGAGCACCTCCCCGGCCAAGACCGTGCAGTCGCGCGCGAGCGGCGCCGAGATCGAGCTGGTTCCCGGCAGCCGCCAGGACTGCGCGGACGAGGCGCTGCGCCAGGCGGAGCGCATCTTCTACGCCTCCCACAATTGGCATCCGTTCTTCCTGCACGGCACCAAGACGCTCGCCTATGAGCTGTGGGAGGATCTCGGCTTCCGTGCCCCGGACAACGTCATCGTCCCCTGCGGCGCGGGGTCGAACGTGCTCGGCTGCGGCATCGGCTTCGAGGAGCTGAAGCGCG
>JADGHI010000537.1 GCA_019689515.1 Acetobacteraceae bacterium
GCGCCAGATCGCCGCCCTCGGCGGGCGGGACGAGGTCGCGCTGGCGCCGTGAGCACGCCTAAGCTCCCTCCCCTCTCCCGCGCCGGGCGGGAGAGGGGGGCGCCTGACCGCGGTGCCAGCCAGGGCGTCGCCGGGGCGCGCCTGCATCAGGCCGCCTCGGCCAGAGTGGCGGCGCCGGCGGGGTGGACCTCCAGCCCGTCGGGGCCGGCGCTGACCCGCACCAGGTCGCCGTCCTTCACCTTGCCCTCCAGCAGAAGCTGGGCGAGGCGGTCCTGCAGGCTGCGCTGGATGACGCGCCGGAGCGGCCGCGCGCCATAGACCGGGTCGTAGCCCGCCTCGGCCAGCCACGCCCGCGCCTTGTCGTCCACCTCGATGCGGATCTTGCGGTCGTCGAGCAGCCGGCGCAGCCGGTCGAGCTGGATGTCCACGATCGCGCCCATGTCCTCGCGGCCGAGCCGGCGGAACAGCACGATCTCGTCCAGGCGGTTCAGGAACTCCGGCCGGAAGCGCTCGCGCACCGCCCGCATCACTGCCGGGCGCGCCGCGTCGATGTCGGCGTGCTCGGGCAGTTCCGCGATCGCCTGGCTGCCGAGGTTCGAGGTCAGCACGATGATCGTGTTGCGGAAGTCCACCGTGCGCCCCTGCCCGTCCGTCAGCCGGCCATCGTCGAGGACCTGGAGCAGGATGTTGAACACATCCTCATGCGCCTTCTCGACCTCGTCGAACAGCACGACCTGGTAGGGCCGCCGGCGCACGGCTTCGGTCAGCGCGCCGCCCTCCTCGTAGCCGACATAGCCAGGGGGCGCGCCGATCAGCCGCGCGACCGCGTGCTTCTCCATGTACTCCGACATGTCGATGCGGGTCATCGCCCGCTCGTCGTCGAACAGGAAGGCGGCGAGCGCCTTGACCAGCTCGGTCTTGCCGACGCCGGTCGGGCCGAGGAACAGGAAGCTGCCGATCGGCCGGTTCGGGTCCTGGAGCCCGGCGCGGGCGCGGCGGACCGCCTTGGAGACCGCCTCCAGCGCCTCCTCCTGGCCGACGACGCGCTTGCGCAGCTCGTCTTCCATGCGGATGAGCTTGGCCCGTTCGCCCTCGAGCATCTTCTCGACGGGGATGCCGGTCCAGCGGCTGACGACCGCGGCGATGCCCTCCTCGGTCACCGCCTCGTTGACCAGCCTCGCGTCGCCGTCGCCGGTCTGCGCGAGCTTCTTCTCAAGCTGCGGGATGACGCCGTAGAGCAGCTCGGAGGCGCGCGTGAGGTCGCCGCGGCGCTGCGCCAGCTCGACCTCGGTGCGGGCCTTGTCCAGCTCCTCCTTGGTCTTCTGCGCCTCGACGACCTTGGCCTTCTCCGCCTCCCAGCGCTGCGTCATCTCGCGCGAGCGCTCCTCGAGGTCGGCGAGCTCCTTCTCGAGCTTCGCCAGCCGGTCGCGGGAGGCGGGATCGTCCTCCTTCTTCAGCGCCTCGCGCTCGATCTTGAGGCGCATCAGGTCGCGGTCGATCGCGTCCAGCTCCTCCGGCTTGCTGTCCACCTGCATGCGCAGGCGCGAGGCCGCCTCGTCCACCAGGTCGATCGCCTTGTCGGGCAGGAACCGGTCGGTGATGTAGCGGTTGGAGAGCGTCGCGGCGGCGACCAGCGCGCTGTCGGTGATGCGCACGCCGTGGTGCGTCTCGTACTTGTCCTTGATGCCGCGCAGGATGCTGATCGTGTCCTCGACGCTCGGCTCGCCGACATAGACGGGCTGGAATCGCCGGGCGAGGGCCGCGTCCTTCTCGATGTGCTTGCGATACTCGTCGAGGGTGGTCGCGCCGATGCAGTGCAGGTCGCCGCGCGCGAGCGCCGGCTTGAGCAGGTTCGAGGCGTCCATCGCGCCCTCCGCCTTGCCCGCGCCGACCAGGGTGTGCAGCTCGTCGATGAAGAGGATGATGTCGCCGGCGGCCTCCTCGATCTCCTTGAGCACGCCCTTCAGGCGCTCCTCGAACTCGCCGCGGTACTTGGCGCCGGCGACCATGGCGCCGAGGTCGAGGGCGAGCAGCCGCTTGCCCTTCAGCGCCTCCGGCACGTCGCCCTTCACGATGCGCAGCGCAAGGCCCTCGACGATCGCGGTCTTGCCGACGCCGGGCTCGCCGATCAGCACGGGGTTGTTCTTGGTGCGGCGGGCGAGGACCTGGATGACGCGCCGGATCTCCTCGTCGCGCCCGATCACCGGGTCGAGCTTGCCCTCGCGCGCGAGCTGGGTGATGTCGCGCGCGTACTTCTTCAGCGCGTCGAACTGGTCCTCGGCATTCGGGCTCGTGACCGTGCGGCCCTTACGGAGCTCGCCCACCGCCCTCTCCAGCGCCTGCGGCGTGACGCCGGCCTGGCGCAGCGCGCGAGCGGCCGGCGTGTCGGAGGCGGCGAGCGCCACCAGCAGCCGGTCCTGCGCCACGTACTCGTCGCCGGCGCGCGTCGCCTGCTGCTGCGCCGCGTCGAGCACGCGCACGATATCAGGGGTGAATTGCGGCTGGCCGGCGCCGCCGCCCGAAACCTTGGGCTGGCGCGCGAGCTCGGCCTCCACCACCCGCTTCGCCTCCATCGGGTCGCCCCCGGCGGCGCGGATCAGCCCGGCCGCGGCGCCCTGCTCGTCGTCGAGCAGCGCCTTGAGCAGGTGCTCGGGCGTGATGCGTTGATGGTACTCGCGGATCGCGATCGTCTGCGCGGCCTGCAGGAAACCGCGGGCACGTTCGGTGAACTTCTCTATATCCATGTGTCCCTCCGGGAGGCGACCAAGGTCGGCACCCACCACCCCTCGACAGGCGGTAGCGGACGCCAAGGTGGCACCGATGTGGTAAGCCGCCTTGCGCTGGTTCAAGGGGTGACGTCATGCGCGTGGAACGGATCTATCGCTATCCGGTGAAGGGCCTGACCGCCGAGGCCCTTGAGGAGGTCACCCTCGCCGAGGGCGAAACCCTGCCCCATGACCGGCGCTTCGCCCTTGCCCAGGGCGATGCCCCATTCGACCCGGCCGCCCCGGCCTGGCTGCCGAAGCGCAATTTCGGCTGCCTCATGGCCAATGCCCGCCTCGCCGCGCTGCATACGGCCTTCGACCCCCGCTCGGGCCAGCTCGTCATCCGCCCGCCAGAGGGC
>JADGHI010000538.1 GCA_019689515.1 Acetobacteraceae bacterium
CTCCCCTGCGATGAACATGATCCCGGCGCGGCTGGAGAACGGCGCGGGTGCGCTCCGCCTGCACCTGCCCGGCGACATCGTCCTGCCGGTGCCGGCGGAGCGCACGCAGCGCTATGCTCCGCTCGCCGGGAAAGAGGTGCTGTTCGGCATCCGCCCGGAGCATCTGACGGAGCCGAGGAACCTCGATCGCCCGAACATCGCCCTCATCGAAGCCGCACCGGAAGTGATCGAGCCGATGGGGATGGAGACGATGGTGATCTTCTCCCTCCAGGGCACCGAGATCACGGCGCGGGTCGATCCCGGGGTGCCGGCCGAGCTCGGACGCAAGATGCCGCTCGCCGCCGACCTCAACCAGATGCACCTGATCGAGCCGCGGACGGGGCAGGTCCTGTGAGCGGGAAGCGTCTGGAGGGCAAGACCGCCTGGGTCACCGGCGCCGGCACCGGCATCGGCCGCGCCATCGCCATCGCCTTCGCGAAGGAGGGGGCGCGCGTCGCGCTGACGGGGCGGCGCGAGGCCCCGCTGCGCGAGACGGCGGGGATGATGCCCGCCGGCAGCGCCCTCGTCCTGCCCGCCGACCTGACGGACGCGGCGCAGATAGAACGCGCGCTGGCGGGCTTCGCGGAGGCCTTCGGCACCACGCCGGACATCCTGGTGAACAACGCCGGCGTGAACCTGAAGCGGCGGTACCTGCACCAGCTCACGCCGGACACGATCCGGATGATGATCGAGGGCAACCTCACGGCGCCCTTCATGACCTCGGTCGCGGTGCTGCCGGGGATGAAGGCGAAGGGCGGGGGGCTGATCATCCAGATCGCCTCGATGGCGGGCAAGCGCGTCTCCTTCCTCTCCGGGCCCGCCTACATCGCGGCGAAGCACGGCCTGGTCGCGCTGTCCGAGGCGATCAACCAGGAGAACGGCATCTTCAACATCCGCTCCACCTGCATCTGCCCGGGCGAGGTGGCGACGCCGATCCTCGAGTTCCGCCCGGAGCCGGTGCCGCCGGAGGACGTCGCGCGGCTGCTCCAGCCCGAGGATCTCGCCGAGATGGCGGTCTTCGTCGCCACCCTGCCGCCGCATGTCTGCGTCTCCGAGATGCTGACCACGCCCACCTATATGCGCCACCTCGCCGCCGGCGCGCGGAAGATCGCGGCGATGCCCTGAGCGCGCCGCGCAGTAGGGCCGGAGCGGTCGCCGCTCGTCCCGGGATGACGGCGCCGCGCCGGCCTGCTAACCGGGCACCATAGGACCGAAGGCAGGACCACGCGCCCCATGGAAAGCCAGGC
This sequence comes from Acetobacteraceae bacterium, assembly GCA_019689515.1. Taxonomy (GTDB): domain Bacteria; phylum Pseudomonadota; class Alphaproteobacteria; order Acetobacterales; family Acetobacteraceae; genus Caldovatus. Next base: position 1,287 of record JADGHI010000538.1, read on the forward strand.
CGCCCCGGTGCGGATCGGCGCCGAAGCGCTCGAATCCCTCGTGCGCGACATCTTCGTCGCCGCCGGCTGCGACGCCGCGGAGGCGGGTCGCATCGCGACGCATCTCCTTGGCGCCAACCTCGCCGGCCACGACAGCCACGGCGTGGCCCGCGTGCCGCGCTATATCGAGTGGCTGGAAGCCGGCTACGTCGTGAAGGGCCAGACCGTCGAGACGGTCACCGACGGCGGCACCTTCCTCCTCCTGGACGGAAAGTGGGGCTTCGGCCAGACCGTCGCTCCGCAGGCCGTCGCCCTCGGCATCGAGCGCGCGCAGAAGCACGGCACCTGCATCGTCGGCCTGCGCAACGCCGGCCATATCGGCCGCGTCGGCGAATATGCGGAGCGTGCCGTCGCCGCGGGCCTGATCTCCATCCACTTCGTCAACGTCGCCGGCAGTGTGCTCGTGGCCCCCTTCGGCGGGGTGGAGCGGCGCTTCTCCACCGCGCCCATCGCCATCGGCGTCCCGCTCGAGGGCCGCCCCGTCGTGCTCGACTTCGCCACCTCCCTCGTTGCCGAGGGCAAGGTCCTCGTCGCCTCGAACGGCGGCAAGCCGCTCCCGCCCGACGCGCTGATCGAGCCGGACGGCCGCCGCTCCGGCGACCCGCACACGCTCTACGGCCCCTATGAGCGCATCGGCCCGCGCAGCCCCGCGAACGGCAAGGGTGCGATCCGCGCCTTCGGCGAGCACAAGGGCTCCGGCCTGGCGCTGATGTGCGAGCTGCTCGCCGGCGCGCTGACCGGGGGCGGCACCTCCGGCCCGGTGAAGGAGCGCGGGCGCATCGCCAACGGCATGCTCTCGATCTACCTCTCGCCCGCCCATTTCGGCACGCAGGAGGAATTCCAGCGCGCCGGGCGTGCCTATGTGGAGTGGGTGACCTCCAGCCGGCCCGAAGTGCCGGGCGGGGAAGTGCTCGCCCCCGGCGACCCGGAGGCGCGCACCCGCGCCGAGCGCCTCGCGAACGGCGTGCCGCTGCAGCGGGATACCTGGGACTCCATCCTCGCCACGGCGCAGCGCCTGGGAGTGAAGACCCCTGTCTGATCCTGCCGCGCCTCCCGCGCCGCTCCCGCCGATCGAGCGTTACCGGCGCCTCGCCGCGCTGCGGATGGAGATGCAGACCGCCGCGCTGGCCCACATCCCCCGGCCCAACCTCGTCGCCCATGCCCGCTATCTCGGCTTGTGGGACGGGCGGCAGCCGGCGGTGCCGCACGAGGCGGCCGCGGTGCTGCTCTACGACCTCGGCCTGTTCGCTGCGGTGGGGCGCCTGCCGCGCGGCATAGACCGCTACGCCGCGCATCTCCGGCCGGTCCCGGCGCCGGGCTCCGACCGTGCCCGCCTGCTCGCCGCGCTGCGCGCCTCCCGCGTGTCGCTGTTCAAGGTGCAGGACCTGCACCCCGCGGGCGGCGTCATGCTCGAGGAGATGGGCGCGAGCGCGCCCGTGCGGCTGATGGACGAGACGCTCGCCTCCGTCGCCCGGCCGGGCCTGCCCTTCGCCGCGCGCGTGGCCGAGGCGGACCCGGAATTCGCCATCACCTGCGGCGTCCTGATCCCGGCCAGTGCCGCGTTGTTCGACGCGATGAAGGCCCTGCCGCCGCCTCCCGACCTCGGGCCGGAGGAGGATTTCGCCGCCCGCCTCCACCGCGCCGCGCTGGAGCTCGGCATCGTGCATGGCGACGAACCTCCGCCTTCGCCGGATTCCGCGCCCTTCGCGCCGGGGGGCAGCGGAAGCGCCTGAGCGGCCCCCGCCGGCGGGGGCCGCGCCCGGGCTCTTATACACAAAGGACCCAGCCGACGAT
>JADGHI010000539.1 GCA_019689515.1 Acetobacteraceae bacterium
CTCCCGCTCCCCGCGGGCGTAAACCCGCCCAATGGACTCCCCCTCGCCTGCCCCGGCCGACGCGGCGCGCCGCCGCCGCTCGGAGATCCACCGGGCCACTGCCGAGACCGATATCCGCATCACCCTCGACCTCGACGGCTCGGGCACGGCCGACGTCGCCACCGGCATCGGCTTCCTCGACCACATGCTGACCGCGCTGGCCCGCCACGCGCTGTTCGACCTCGCCGTGCAGGCGCGCGGCGACCTCCACATCGACTTCCACCACACCACCGAGGATGTCGGCATCGTCCTCGGCCAGTGCCTCCGCCGCGCGCTCGGCGAGCGGCGCGGCGTCCGGCGCTACGGCCACGCGGTCGTGCCGATGGACGAGGCGCTGGTGGAATGCGCGGTGGACCTCTCCGGCCGGCCCTTCCTCGCTTGGTCCGTCCCCTTCGCCCGCGACAAGGTGGGCGAGATGGACACCGAATTGTTCGAGGAATTCTTCCGCGCCTTCGCCTTCAACGCGGGCATCACCCTGCACCTCGCCTTGAAGGCCGGCGGCAACGCGCACCACGTCGCGGAGGCCTGCTTCAAGGCCGCGGCGCGCGCGCTGCGTGCCGCCTGCGAGCCCGATCCGCGCGCCGCGGACGCGATTCCCTCGACGAAGGGCGTGCTGGAGGCCTGATCCGACCATGCACATCTGGACCGTCCACGCTCCGCCGGAGGCGGAACCCGATGCAGCGCCCGGCGTCACGCCGGCCGAGGCGATGCCCGGGACGACGCCCGCTCGGCCCCCGCGGCCGCCGGTCCTGCTGCGCGAGGCCTTCTCCTGGGCCGCCTTCCTCTTCGGCCCCCTCTGGTTCCCGTGGCACCGGATGTGGCTCGTCCTGGTGATCTACCTCGCGGTCGCAGTGCTGGTCGCTACGCTGCTGCCGGAGCAGGCGGCGCCCTACGCCGCCTTCGCGCTGCAGCTCCTCGTCGGCTTCCACGCCCGCGACCTGCGCCGCTGGACGCTGGAGCGCCGCGGCTGGCGCCTCGCCGCGATCGTCGCCGCGCCGGACGAGGACGCCGCCTGGGGGCGCCTGCTCGCGCAACGCCCCGGCCTCGCCCGGACCGCCGCCCTCGCATGACGGAACGCTGCCGCGCCGCCATGCCGCCTAAGGGAATCCGTCGCTCATGAAGGTCGCCGTGATCGATCCCGGCTCGGGCAACCTGGCCTCGGTCCGCCGCGCGCTCGAACGCGTCGCGCGCGAGGAAGAGCTGAAGGTCCAAGTCGCCGTCACCACCGACGCGGCCGACCTCCGCGACGCCGACCGCATCATCCTGCCTGGCCAGGGCGCCTTCGCCGCCTGCCGGCGCGGGCTGGACGCGCTGCCCGGCATGGTCGAGGCGCTGGAGGCGCGGGTGCGCGGCCAGGGCGTGCCCTTCCTCGGCATCTGCGTCGGCATGCAGCTCCTCGCCGAGCGCGGGCTGGAGCACGGCGTCTCCTTCGGCCTCGGCTGGCTCCCCGGCACCGTCGAGATCATGGACCCGCGCGGGCCCGACGGCGCCCCCCTGCCGCTGCCGCAGATGGGCTGGAACGCGCTCGCCTTCGCGCGGGATCTCGACCACCCGCTGCTCGACGGGATCGCGCCGGGCGACCACGCCTATTTCGTGCACTCCTATGCCTTCCGGGCGCTCGATCCGGAGGATGTGCTGGCCACGACCGACTACGGCAGCCCTGTGGCGGCGATCGTCGGGCGCGCCAATTTTGTCGGCACGCAATTCCACGTCGAGAAGAGCCAGGCCGTCGGCCTGCGCCTCCTCGCCAACTTCCTGCGATGGGAACCATGAGCAGCGGCACCGCCGAACCGCCGCCTCCCGCACACGGGGAGCACATTCTCGAGGTCGAGCGCTGCGAGGAACTCACCGACGCCGAGCTGGCCGAGCTGTGCGAGGCGACCGAGGCCGCGATCATCGAGGGCGGCGGCTTCGGCTGGATCGAGCCGCAGGGCCGCGCCGCGCTCGAACGCCACTTCCGCGGCGTGCTGCTCGTGCCGGAGCGCGAGCTGTTCATCGCCCGGCTCGACGGCCACGTCGTCGGCTCCGCCCAGCTCGTCCGCCCGCCGCGCAACAACGAGGCGCAGGCCTTCGCCGCCCAGCTCACCCACGCCTACATCGCGCCCTATGCCCGCGGTCACGGCCTCGCGCGGCTGATGGTCCGGCGGGTGGAGGAGCGGGCGGCAGCGCTCGGCCACCGCGTGCTCAACCTCGACGTGCGCGAGACGCAGACGACCGCGATCGCGCTGTTCGAGTCACTGGGCTACGTCCGCTGGGGCACCCACCCGGCCTATGCGCGGGTGCGCGGCCGGACGGTGGCGGGGCACTACTACTACAAGCTGCTGGAACCGTCGCGCGGCCGGCGCGGCGGCAACGTCCGGCCGTGGCCACAGATCCAATGACGCTCACCCTCTACCCGGCGATAGACCTCAAGGCAGGCGAGGTGGTGCGCCTGCGGCGCGGCGAGATGGCCGAAGCCACGGTCTATTCCGCCGACCCGGCGGCGCAGGCGCGCGATTTCCTCGCCGCCGGCTTCGCCTGGCTGCACGTGGTGGACCTCGACGGCGCCTTCGCCGGCCGCCCGGCCAATGCCGCGGCGGTGGAGGCGATCCTCGCCGCGGTCGGACCGTCGCTCCGCGTCCAGCTCGGCGGGGGCATCCGCGACATGGCCACGGTCGAGGCCTGGCTCGCGCGCGGCGTGCGCCGGGTGATCCTCGGCTCCGCCGCGGTGAAGGACCCGGAATTCGCCCGCGCCGCCTGCCGCGCCTTCCCCGGCCGCGTCGCGCTCGGCATCGACGCCCGCGACGGGCGGGTCGCGACCGAGGGCTGGGCGGAGACCTCCACGATCACCGCCCGCGACCTCGCCTTGCGCTTCGAGGACGCCGGCGCGGCGGCGATCATCTACACCGACATCGAGCGCGACGGCATGCTCGGCGGCGTGAATCTCGACGCCACCGTCGCGCTCGCCCGCGCGGTGCGGACGCCGGTGATCGCCTCGGGCGGCGTCGCCTCGCTCGAGGACCTCGCCGCGCTCAAGGCCGTGGCGGGGGAAGGCATCGAGGGCGTGATCGTCGGCCGCGCGCTCTACGAC
>JADGHI010000540.1 GCA_019689515.1 Acetobacteraceae bacterium
GGAAAGGCCAGTGAGGCTTGGCGACGTCGGCGGAGGATGCACCAACGCGCCGCGGGATAGGCGGGGTGTTGCCCTCGTGGGCCCTTCCTCGGCTGATCCGGGGCTGGCGGGGACAGAAGCGAGGGGGTGGTCAGCGGCAGGAGCGAAGAGGGCGCGCGACGGCGCGGCCGATGGGCCCGCGCCAGCGCCAGTGGGAATCTCTGGCGACTCGGTGGAGGGGGCCGTAGCGGGTGCTGCCAGGCCGAGGGCGATCTTCTCCTTGGTAGAGGTGATCTGCGCGTCGACGTAGCGGCTGTCCGTCCCGAAGGCGTTCGGTACATCGTTGATCGCCGTCTCGACCGTGCTGAAGTTGCCGCCAGCGGCCAGCGCCGCCTGCGCGGTCGCCACGGTTAGGCTGGCCTCGGTCGCTCCCATGATCGTGTCGGCACCGACGCTGGACGCAGCCCAATGCACTGCTGATTGAGGCGTCGGCGTAAGCCCCGTGGCTCTGCTCGTTAGGTCGGGCGCTGCGGCGCGGTTGTCGAGCGGCGGTAGCGCGTCCGGCCGCAATGACGAAAGCAGCGATCCATCACCCGGTACGACAAGCGAAGCAGGGTGCGCGGTCAGGCCCGGCGAGGGCGTGATCGGCCCCGTGTGATCGGGGACGATCGAAGGCGGCAGGGTTGCGAGGTGTTCGCCCTCGTCCCCCTCAAGGTCACCTTCTTGAGTCGCCAATTCCCCAGTGCGGACAAACTGCGGGGCATCTTGGCCCTCCGACGGCCTCAGCGTGGGCATGAAGTGCCCCGCCACCATCGACCTACCGGCCTCGTCCGCGATTGCCACTTCCGCCCGCGTCGGTGCGATGGCGACCGACTGACCGCCGTCGCCGAGCTTCGTCCCCGTCTGGGCTGCCGATGCGCGGCCGAGACGCGGTTGCCTCATGCCGGCATCCTCGACGTCGGGGAGCGAAAGGCCGCGCAGAAGCGCGGCGAAGCCACCGCCGCCCGGTGTCCCATTCGGCGCCGTCGGCGGCAGGATCGTTGCGCCCGATGCGGCAGCAGCGCCGTCCGTCCTCACCATGGCGGCGTTCGGGCAGGTCGGTACGGGGTTCATCAGCGAGCTCCGTGGCGGCACGGCTCGTTGGCCGCCCGCAGCATGCACAGGGGGTTCTCTGGCTCCGCGACCGATTGCTCGGCCGGTCGCCGGCGATGCGCGTGCAAGAGGCCTGCCAGCCTATCTGCGGTCTACGGGCTCCATGGCTGGGCAGGATGCGCCGCTTCCGCGGCAATCCTTGCCGACCGACAGGCGGCGCTGGCCTGGCCACCACGGCCGCTATGGCACGAAGGCGCCGCTCCCACCGCTGGCACGGCGCTTGCGCGTCCGTCGCGTGTCCTGATCCGTGACGCAGCAGCCTCGGAGGCCCGACCGCATGTCCCTGTTCGGCTCGATGAACACCGCGATCAGCGGCCTGACCGCGCAGTCCCGCGCGCTCGGGCACATCGCCGACAACGTCGCCAACAGCCAGACCGTCGGCTTCAAGCGCACCGACACGAATTTCGTGAACATGCTCACCGAGAGCACCGATTCGCTGCATCGCCCGGGCACGGTGATCGCACGGCCGGACTACACCAACACCCTGCCGGGCACGATCGAGCAGTCGGAGAACCCGCTCGCCCTGGCCATCGCCGGCCAGGGATTCTTCTCCGTCGCGCTGCCGCGCGGGGAGCAGAACGGACAGGTGCTGTTCGACGAGCGCCAGTTCTACACCCGTGGCGGAGATTTCCAGCTCAACAACGCCGGCTACCTGGTGAACGGCGCCGGCTACTACCTGCAGGGCTGGAGGGTAGATGCCTCCGGTAACCCGGATCGCTCCGCGCTGGTGCCGATCCAGATCGGCGAGCTCATCGCCGATCCCGTTCCCACAAGCCGGATCGAGCTGATGGCGAACCTGCCGGCCGATCCGGACACGACGCCGCTGCAGAGCCAGGTGCCGATCTACGACAGCCTCGGCAACCGGGAGACGGTGTCGCTGAGCTGGACGCAGACGGGGGCGAACACCTGGTTGCTTTCGCTCAGCGCGTCGGGAGCGACGCCCGCCGCGCTCGGCACGGTGGAGGTGCGCTTCGGCAACGCGGCGACCACCCCGATGCCGGACGGGACGATCGGCGAGTTCGCCAACGCCACCGGCAGCATCGTCCCCGTGGCCGCAGCGGCCGGCGCGCCGGCGGACCTCACCTTCACCGCGGATTTCGGCCAGGGACCGCAGGTTGTCACGCTCAACCTCGGGACCTTCGGCCAGGCGCGCGGCCTGACGCAGTATGCGGGGAGCGACTACGACGTGCGCGGCTGGACGCAGGACGGCGCACCGCCCGGCAATTTCTCCTCGGTCGCGATCCGGGACAACGGCGACGTGGCGATCACCTACGACAACGGGCGGAGCCGCGTCGTCGCCCGGATCCCGATCGCCACCTTCGCCGATCCGGACAGCCTGCAGCGCCTCGACGGCCAGGCCTTCATGCGGACGGCCGGGAGCGGCGAGGCGAGGATCTCCGAGGCGGGCGCGAACGGCGCGGGGACGCTCGCCGTCGGCTCGGTGGAACGTTCGAACGTGGACCTGGCGACCGAGCTGTCCAAGCTGATCGTCGCGCAGCGCGCCTATACGGCGAACACGCAGATCGTGTCCGCATCTGACCAGATGCTGATGGACACGATCAACATGCGTCGCTGAGGCGCCTGATCCGGAAAGGTCCGGTTAACCAGAATCCCGGAGGCTGGAAGCACCATGAGCCTCGAAGCCGCCCTCCTGACCGCGCGCTCCGGCCTGCAATACGTGCAGCGGGCGCTTGCCTCGGCGTCTAACGACATCGCCTCGGCCGACGTCGAGGGCCACACCAACAAGACAGTTGCCGCGAAGGCGCTGGTCGCGGGCGGCGTGCCCTTCGGCGTGCGCGCGCTGGACGCCCAGCGCGACGTGGATGCGGCGCTCGTCGCCGCGCTCAACGCGCAGCGCTCGGCACTGGCGGCCGCCACCGTGCGGGAGACGCTGCTCGGCGGCATCGAGCTGGCCTACGGCAGGCCGGAGGCGGGGGAGGGGCTGGGCGACCTGATGGGCGCGCTGCGGGA
>JADGHI010000019.1 GCA_019689515.1 Acetobacteraceae bacterium
GACCGGGCTTGCCCCGCGGCAAGTGCTGCTCAACCACCGACCAAGCCTTGTCCGATAGCCAGAACAGCCGCGCCATCGCCGCCTCTCCCAACGGGCCATCCCCATTCAGGAGGCGAAAACGCCAATCACCTCAAAAGGTTGTTTGAGGTCCCTACCTAGTGACGGACGGGCCAATCCCGCCATAGCGCAACGTCCGATCGCTCCCGGAGGCGCTTCGCCGGCAGGCGTGATGCCGCACGGTCTCGCTTGCGCCCGGGCCGGAAATGGCGTTGGATCCACCCCGGGGAGAGGACGCGGCCGCGGCCTTCGGCGACACGAAGGGAGACCGGAGATGGTGCGGAACGCCATCGCGGCCGGCATGGTGGCGCTTGCGCTCGGCGCAGCAGCGCAACCGGCCCGCGCGCAGGACCGCGTACTGCTGCAGCTCGACTGGATTCCAACCGGGGAGCACGCGGCCTATTACGCCGGCCAGCAGCGCGGCTTCTGGCGGGAGAACGGGATCGAGCTCTCGCTGACCCGCGGCTACGGCTCAGGCGACACGGTGAACAAGGTGGCCGCGGGCGCGGCGCAGTTCGGCGTGGCCGATGTCGGCGCCGTGCTTGCGGCGCGCGCGCAGACGAATGTGCCCGTGCGCTCGATTTCGGCGGTCTATACCCATTCGCCGCATTCGCTGTTCGTGCTGCGCTCCTCCGGGATCACCACGTTCCGCGGGCTGGAGGGGAAGCGCATCGCGATCACGCCGGGGAACAGCCACCGGCTCTACTTCCCGGAAGTGGCGCGCCGGGCGGGGACCGACCCGAGCCGCATCCAGTGGGTGAACACCGACGCCTCGGCCATGGCGGCGATGCTGATCGCGCGCCGCGTGGACGCCGCCCCGTTCTACTCGATCCACTGGTATTACCAGAACAAGGCGGCGCGCCGGGCGGGCGAGGAAATCGTGGCGCTGCCCTTCGTCGAGACGGGCTTCGCGATCTATGCCGCCTCGCTCGTGACGCATGACGACACCATCGCCCGCAACCCGGACCTCGTGCGCCGCTTCCTGCGCGGAGCGCAGCGGAGCTTCGAGTGGTCGCGCGACAACCAAGCGGAGGCGTGCCGCCTGCACGTGGCGCGCAACCCCGAGGTCGAGCAGGACGACTGCGAGGGCTCGCTGCGGGCGGTGATGACCTTCGTGTTCAACGACCATCAGCGCCAGACCGGGCTCGGGCGCTTCGATCCGGAGCACCTCGCCTTCACCTGGCGCGTCGTGGCGGAGAGCCTGAAGCTGAACCCGGACTGGGACCCGACCCAGGCGATCGATACGCGCTTCCTGCCGTGATCCGGATCGAACGCGTCAGCAAGACCTTCCGCGGGCGCGACGGCGGCGCGGTGGAGGCGTTGCGCGAGGTTTCGCTCGAAGTGGCGGCGGGGGAGTTCGTCGCCATCGTCGGCGCCTCGGGCTGCGGCAAGTCAACCCTGCTGAGGCTAGTGGCAGGGCTGGTGCCGGCGAGTTCCGGCACCGTGATGCTCGACGGGGCGGTGGTGCGCGAACCTCGGGCGGAGACGGCGATGGTGTTCCAGGCGCCGACCCTGCTGCCCTGGGCGGACGTGCTGCGCAACGTCACCTTTCCGCTGCGCCTTATGCGGCGAGCCGACTCGGGGACGGAGGACCGGGCGCGCGCGCTGCTCGCCATGGCGGGACTTGCGGGATTCGAGAACCGACTGCCGCGCGAGCTTTCGGGCGGGATGCAGCAGCGGGTCTCGATCTGCCGCGCACTGCTGCAAGAGCCGCGCGTGCTGCTGATGGACGAGCCCTTCGGCGCGCTGGACGCGCTGACGCGCGAGGAGATGAGCCTCGAACTGCTGCGGCTCTGGGCGGCCCGGCGGATGGCGGTGCTGTTCGTCACGCACTCGATCCCGGAGGCGGTGCTGCTCGCCGACCGCGTGGTGGTGATGTCGCCGCGCCCGGGGCGCGTTGTGGACGTAGTGGAGGTCGGGCTGCCGCGGCCGCGGAGCTTCGACCAGGAGGGAAGTGATGAGTTCCAGCGCTGCGCCCAGCGCATCCGCGCCCACATCTTCGGCGAGCGAGGCGCAGGCGGGGGCGCCGCGCGCGCGGCATGAGACGATCGCGCGCCTGCGCGGCGCCCTGCCGGCCTGGATCGCGGTAATCGTCTTCTTCCTGGTGTGGGAGGCGTCCTGCCGGCTGTTCGGCATCCGCGAATTCATCCTGCCGGCACCGAGCGCGATCTGGGCGGCGACGGTCGCGGTGTGGCCGACGGTCCTCGGCCACACCTGGGCGACCTTCCTGACGGCGATGGGCGGGTTCCTCGCCTCGGTCGTGATCAGCCTGCCGCTGGCGATGCTGATCGCGGCCTCGCCGACGATCTCGGCGGCGGTCTATCCGCTGCTCGTGGTGACTCAGTCCATCCCGAAGGTGGCGCTGGCGCCGATCCTGATCATCGCGCTCGGCGCGAACGAGGTGCCTCGGATCATCGTCACCTTCCTGGTCGCCTTCTTCCCGCTGGTGGTCGGGGCGGTAGCGGGGCTGCTCGCCACGCCGCCCGAGCTGATCGAGCTCGGCCGCGCCTGCCGCGCTGGGAAGGTGCAGGAGCTGCTGCGCATCCGCCTGCCCTACGCCGTGCCCTTCGTGTTCGGCGGCCTGAAGGTAGCGGCGGCGCTCTCCGTGGTCGGCGCGGTGGTGGCGGAGTTCGTCGGCGCGGATGCGGGACTGGGCTACCTGATCCAGACCTCGATGTCGTTCTTCCGGCCGTCGCTGGCCTACGGCGCCGTGGTGATCCTCGCGCTGATGGGCATCCTGATGTTCTGGGCTGTGGAGCTGGTCGAGCGGGTCTTCTTCCCCTGGTCGAGCGGCGCCGGGCAGCCCGCGATGGGCGCATGAAAAGAAGGACCGAGCCATGGCACGGAACGAACCCGGCTTCACCCTGATCTGCGGGGGCCTGCTCGCCGATCCCGCGAAGCGTCGGGCCGAGCCGGTGGATGTGCTGATCGAGGACGGCGTGATCCGCGCTGTCGGTTCCGGGCTGGCGGTGCCGGAGGGCGCGCGGGTGGAAGACGCGGGCGGCATGGTGATCCATCCCGGCCTGATCAACGCCCACACCCACGGCCATGGCGGCCTGGCACGCGGGCAGGGCGACAAATGGACGCTCGAACTGCTGCTCGCCGCGGCGCCGTGGATCGGCGGCAACCGTGCGCTCGCCGACAAGAAGCTGACGACGCAGATCGTCGCGGCCGAGATGGTGCTGAAGGGCTGCACGGCGGCCTACGATCTCTACTACGAGTTCCCGCTGCCGACGCGCGAGGGCATGGACGCCGCGGCCGAGGCCTATGCCGAGGTGGGAATGCGCGCGGTGCTCGCGCCGATGGTCGCCGACCGCACCATGTACGAGGCGATCCCTGGGCTCTACGACGCGTTGCCGGCGGAGCTCCAGGCGGCGGTCGAGAAATTGCGGCTCGCGCCCTACGACAAGACCCTCGCCGCGATCTCCGACATCCTGCAGCACTGGCAGTGGACGAGCCAGGACATTCGCGCGGCGGTCGCGCCGACCATTCCTCATCATTGCGCCGACGCCTTCATGTGCGGCTGCGCGAGGCTTGCGCGCGAGCACGGCGTCGGCCTGCACAGCCATGTCGGCGAGAGCAAGGTGCAGGCGCTCACAGGCATCAAGCGCTACGGCAAGACGCTGATCGCGCACATGGACAGCCTCGGGCTGCTCGGGCCGAATTTCACCGCGGCGCATGCGGTCTGGCTCGACGACGACGACATGAAGCGCGTGCGCGACGCGGGCGGGTCGCTGGCGCACAACCCGGGCAGCAACATGCGGCTCGGCAATGGCATGTTCCCGCTGCGGCGGGCGCTCGATATCGGCGTGAATGTCGGGATCGGGACGGACGGGGCGAACTGCTCGGACAACCAGAACATGTACGAGGCGATGCGCTACGCCTCGATGCTGTCCAAGGTGCAGACGCCCGATCCGCGCCACTGGGCGAGTGTCGAGGAGGTCTATCGCGCCGCGACGGAAGGCTCCGCGCGGGCGCTGGGGTTCAAGGACATCGGTGCGATCGCGCCGGGGATGAAGGCGGACATCGTCTTCCTCGACCTCAATTCGGTGAACTGGATCCCGCACAACTGGACCGTGAACCAGTTGGTCCACGCCGAGGACGGGCTCTCGGTGCGGCACGTGATGATCGGCGGGCGCTTCGTCGTGCGCGACCGCAGGCTGCTGACGCTCGACCTGGCGAAGCTGGCGCGGGAGGCCGAAGCGGCGCGGGAGCGGCTGGAGGCGCTGAACGCTGGAATGCACGAACTGTTCACCAAGCTGGAGCCGGTGGTGGCGAGCTTCTGCCCCGCCCTGGCCGCGCAGCCCTACCATGTCCGCCGGTATCTCTGCGACGCGCCGGGCCCCTGAGCACACGGGAAGAAGGAAGGAGGAAAGAGCCTTGGAATTCATCGATCTCAGCCGCGAGATCTACCACCGGACGCCGGCGCATCCGAGCCATCCGCCGGTGATCGTCACCGTCTGGAACGACCATTCCGAGAAGAAGGTCGCGGGCAACACCGTCTTCACCAGCAAGTCGCTGACGCTGTCGCTGAGCGACCACTCGACGACGCATGTGGACGCGCCGGTGCATTTCGACCCCCGGCCGGGGGCGCTCTCGATCGACCAGGTGCCGCTCGAGAAATTCTACACGGAGGCGATCTGCCTCGACCTCTCCCATGTCCCGCTGAAGCACGCGGTCACGGTGCCGGAGATGGAGGATGCGCTGGCGCGGTCCGGCCAGGAGATCCGCAAGGGCGACACCGTGCTGCTGTGGATGGCGACGAACGAAAGGCTGTGGGGGACGCCGCGCTATCCGCACGACTTCCCGGGGCTGGCGGTCGAATCCGTGCACTGGCTCGCCGATCGCGGCATCGGCATGTTCGGCGTCGAGGCGGTGAGCCCGGCACCGGAGGGCGAGCTGAATTTCCAGGCACACATGGCCTGCGCGGAGCGCGGGATCACGCACATGGAATGCCTGTGCAACCTGGACAAGCTGGTCGGGCGCGGGCGGTTCCGCTTCATCGGATTCCCGCTGAAGATCCGCGGCGGCACGGGGAGTCCGATCCGCGCCGTCGCGGTGTTCGAGTAGCGCGGCCGGCCGTATTGCAGGAGTGGACCAGCACCACGGCCGTGGTCCGCTCCGGGCTGGAACGCTGGCGCGAGGTGATCCGCGCCGCCGGGATCAGGCCGGACTGTAGCAGGCGGGACGCAGTAGGGCGCCGCCGGTCAGGATGCGCCCTCCGCACCGCCGAGGAAGCGGTGGATCGCGGTGTTGTCCGCGCTCGGGCCGAGCGCCGCGACCGCATCGCGCCAAAGCCGCCGACACAGCGCAAGGGCCTGCGCGTCGAAGCCGGTTTCCTCGGCGATCGCGCCTGCCGTCTCCAGGTCCTTGGCCATCAGGCCGAGCTGGAAGCCACCGGCGTAGCGGCCGGAGAGGATCTCCTGCTTCGCCTTGGTCTCGGTCGCAACGTTGCGGCCGGAGGAAGCGTTCATCACCTCGGTCAGCACACCCAAGTCGAGGCCAAGCCGCGCGCCCATCTGCAACGCTTCGGACAGGGCGAGCAGCCCGGCGGCATAGACGTAGTTGTTCAGCGCCTTCATCGCGTGGCCGCTGCCGACGGCGCCACAGCGGATCAGCGTCTCGCCCATGCTGCGCAGCACGGGCTCCGCCTTGGCGAAGGCAGCATCGTCGCCGCCGACCATGATCGCGAGCGTGCCGGCGCGGGCCTTCGGCACGCTGCCCGAAACCGGTGCGTCGATCAGCGCGGCGCCGCGCGCGGCGGCGAGCGCGGCGAGGCGCCGTGTCTCGGCCGGGATCGAGGAGCCCATGTCGATCACGAGCGCGCCGGGGCGCAGCGCACCGAGCAGGCCGTCCGCGCCCTCCATCACCTGCGCGACGACCGCGCTGGTCGGCAGCATCAGCACGATGATATCCGCGCCTGCGGTGACGGCGGCGGGGGTCGGCGCGAACTCCAGTTGACCTGCCGGCGCGCCGTCCCGCAGCGCGGCGCGCGCGGTCTCGGCCGTGTCGCAGGCCAGCAGGCGATGGCCCTTCGCGAGCAGGCAGCGCGCCATCGGCAGGCCCATCATGCCGAGGCCGATGAAGCCGATCGGACCCATTTCCTTCCCTTTCCTTCGCCTCGCGCCGATCCTTAGTCGGCGCGAGGCGGATGGCAATGCCGTTCAGGCGGTCCGCAGGACCAGCGCACCGGTGGCAAGGACGGTCGCAGACCAGCCGCGCGAAACCAGGGTCATCGCGTCGAGCTGGGTGACGATCGCCGGGCCGGCGAACTGGGCGCCGGGACCAAGCCGCGCACGGTCATAGATTGGCACGGTTGCAGGCCCGTCCGGAAGGCGCATCGTCTGGGTGCCGATCTGCGCCCCCGCCGCATCGCCCCCGGCGGGCGGCGCGGCGGCGGGAGCCGGCAGGCGGCCTGCCGCCTCGATCCTCAGCGTGACGATCTCGATGGCAACGCCCGGCAGGTCGAAGCCGTAGAGCGAGCGATGCGCGGCGGCGAAGGCGTCACCGAGCGCCGTGAGATCTCCGTCCGCCGGCCAGGGGATGGGGAGCTCGAAGCCCTGTTCCTCGTAGCGCATGAGCGCGACGCGACGGGTGGCGCGGTCCTCCGGCGCGACCGCTTCCGCGTCGAACCAGGCGGCGGCTTCAGCCTCAAGCGCGGCAAAGCCCTCGGCTAGGCGCCGGCTGTCCGCCCCCTGCAAGGGCTCGGCAACGGTGCGGCTGAATTCAGACTTCAGGTCCGCGGCGAGCAGGCCCTGCGCGCAGAGCACGCCCGGCGCGGGCGGAATCAGCACCGTGGTGATGCCGAGCAACTCGGCGAGCGCGCAGCCATGCAGCGGCCCCGCACCACCGAAGGGGACAAGGGCGAAGCGGCGCGGATCGTGCCCGCGCTCGACCGAGACAACGCGGATCGCGCCGACCATGTTGTTGTCGGCAATGGCGAGGATGCCGCGCGCAGCGGCATCAACGGATAGGCCGAGCGGCCGGGCGATACGGTCGCGCAGCGCCTGCTCGGCGCGCGCGGGATCCAGCGCCATCCGGCCACCGAGCAGCGACGCCGGAAGATGGCCGAGGAAGAGATGCGCGTCGGTGACCGTCGGCTCCTCGCCGCCCTTGCCGTAGCAGGCAGGGCCGGGATCGGCGCCGGCACTCTCCGGGCCGACGGTGAGCGCGCCGCCCTCGCCGACGCGCGCGATCGAGCCGCCGCCCGCGCCGATGGTCACCATGTCCACCATCGGCAGCGGCAGTGGCCAGGGACCGACGCGGCCGTGCTGCGTCAGGCCGATCCGTCCATTGGCGATAAGGCAGATGTCGGCGCTGGTGCCGCCGATGTCCACGGTGATGAGGTCCTCGAAGCCGGCCGCAGCAGCGACGGTACGCGCGCCGACGATGCCGGCGGCGGGGCCGGAGAGCGCGGTCTGCGCAGGGGCCCGGCGGATCGCAGCGGCGCCGGCGACGCCGCCATTGGACTTCATCAGGAGCAGCGGGGCGGCGATGCCGTTCTCGCGCAGCCGCGTCTCCAGCCGCGCGATGTAGGTGGAGACGGCAGGCATCACCGCGGCGTTCAGCACCGTGGCCATGCTGCGCTCGTACTCGCGCACCACCGGCAGGACCTCGATCGAGGCAGTGGCGGCGAGCTCGGGCGCCTCCTCGGCGAGGATGGCGAGAGCGCGGCGCTCATGCGCGGGGTTGGCGAAGCTGTGCAGGAAGCAGACCGCGACCGCCTGCACGCCGGAGGCACGGATGGCGCGCGCGGCACGGCGCAGCCCGGCCTCGTCGAGCGGAACGAGCTCACTGCCATCGGCAGCGATGCGACCGGCAACCTCGAAAATGCGCGAGGCCGGGACCGGACGCGCGGGCTTGCGCCAGGACCAGAGATTGTCGCGCCGGGGCAGGTCCTGGCGGCCGATCTCCAGAACATGACGGAAGCCCTGCGTAGTGACCAGGGCGGTGGGCGCGGTCTTGCCCTCAAGGATGAGGTTGGTCGCGACGGTGGTGCCGTGCAGCACGCGGCCGATCTCGCCCGGCGAGCGCCCAGCGGCGGCGAGGGCAAGCGCGGCGCCGGTAGCGAAGCCGATGGAAGGATCGCGCGGCGTGCTCGGCGTCTTGGCGGTCCAGGCCTGGCCGGTGGCGGAATCCTGCAGCGTGACATCGGTGAAGGTGCCGCCGATGTCCACGGCGAGAAGCAGCGGTGCGCGAGAGGTGGTCATCTCAGGCGACCGCATCGGCATAGGCGTGGCGATGGAACAGCCGCGTTGCTGGGCGGCGCGCGCGCAGCGCCTTCGTGCGCACGGGGTCCAGCGTGCCGTCCGTGATGGCGACGCCATAGTACTCGGCCGCGGCGGCCTCGCTGACGAAGCCGCAGAGCACGTCCGAAAGCACCTGCTCCGCCGGCCGGTCGAAGGGGTGGCCCCAGCCTCCACCGCCGCCGGTCTCGATGCGCAGCACGTCGCCGCGGGTCAGGATGGTGCCGTCGGAGAGAGGCGGCAGGACACGCTCGCGGTCAGTGCCGGGGTTGACGATGGCACGGCCACTGCCACCGTTCATGCCGCCGGCGACTCCCCAGGGCGGATTCCTTACGCTGTCGATGCGCACGGCGAGCGTGGCGCGCTCGGCCAGCACCTCGTATTCGCGCACCACGCCGCATCCGCCGCGGAAGCGGCCCGGGCCGCCGGAGTCACAGTGGAGGCCGTAGGCGCGCAGCCGCACGGGATAGCTCAGTTCCATGAATTCCGCCGGATAGTTCTCCTGGGCGACGAAATAGACCGCATCGGTCCCATCAGCGAAGGGGCGCGCGCCGTAGCCGACGCCGATGCCGTCGGAGAGGAGGAAACCCCTGCCCTCGTGCTCGCCGCGGAGCGCAATGATGACATAGGCGGAGTGCGCGGCGGGCGCCTCGCCCTGCCGCGCGACCGCGACGAGGCCGTTCATCGCGGCGAGACAGCGCATCATTGTCAGGCCCCGCATGCCGAGGGGCGCTGGCGAACGGGGCTGGAGCAGCGAGCCCTCGCGCAGCCGCACCTCGTCCATCGCGCGCGGGCCGCCGGCGTTCAGCACCTGGCCCGGTTCTCCCTGGAGGAAGTAGAGGCCGAGCGCCATGCCAGGCACGTCCGGGTGCATCAGGAAGTTCACCGGGCCCGGCGCCTGGTCGTCGGTCTCGGTCGCGTCGAAGAGGAAGCGGTCGTCCTCCGTGCGGGTCAGGGCGAAGCGGAGGCGGAAGGGTCCGTTGCCGTGGCCGTCGCCGTCGATCGCATCGGCGAATCGGGTGGTACCGACCGGGAAGGTGGCGCGCAGCTTGGCGCGGACGGTCGCCTCCGTGCGGGCGAGGAGCTGGCGGAAGGCGTCGGCTAGCACAGCCGCGCCGAAGCGTTCCGCCATCTCGCCCAGGCGTTTCTCCCCCAGGCGAACCGCAGCCATGAGTGCGCGGGTGTCGCCCTGGGACTGCGTCGGGAAACGGCTGTTGCGCCAGAAGGTGCGGAGCAGATCCTCGTTGGCGACGCCGTCGCGCACCAGGCGCACAGGCGGGACGATGATGCCCTCCTGGAAATGGTCCGTGGCGTCAGGGCTGATCGAGCCCGCGCGCAGCCCACCGATATCCGAGAAATGCGCCCAGCCCATGACGAAGCCGATGCGCGCGCCATCGTGGAAGGCGGGGGCGAGGAAGACCTGGTCGTTGCTGTGCGAGACGGCACCGCGGCTGCCGTAGCAGTCGTTGTACCAGTAGAGGTCGCCGGGGCGCATCGTATCGAGCGGGAACTCGCGCGCGACCGGGGCGACGATGTCGCCGAAGATCGGCAGGTCGCTGCCGACGACCATCGCGCCCTCGGCGTCGAAGATCGCGGTGTAGAAGTCCTTCTTCTCGCGGATGAAGGCGGACATGGCGGTGCGCTCGAGCAGCGCCTCCATCTCGGCCTGCGCGGCGCGGGCGGCGCCGCGGATGATCTCCAGCGTGACGGGATCGCAGGTGGTCGTGGTGCTCATGCAGCGTCGCGGTGCTCGGTCGGAACGTCGCGCCAGCGATGGCAGGCGACGATGTGGTCGGGGGCGGCGGCCTCGCTCGCCGGGTCCTGCGCGGCGCAGAGCGGGACGGCCATGGCGCAGCGCGGATGGAAGCGGCAGCCGGACGGGACGGCCCGCAGGCTCGGCGGATCGCCGGGGAGCGATGGGCCTGCGGCCTGGCCGTCCAGGCGCGGCGCGGCGGCGAGGAGCGCGCGCGTGTAGGGGTGGCGCGGCTCGCGGAACAGCGCCTCGGCGCTGCCCTCCTCGACGATGCGGCCGAGATACATCACCGCGACGCGGTCGCAGACGCGGCGCACCACCGAAAGATCGTGGCTAATGAAGAAATAGGTGAGGCCGAAACGCGCGCGGAGGTCGCGCAGGAGCCGCAGCACCGCGGCCTGGACGGAGAGGTCGAGGCCGGCCGTGGGCTCGTCGAGGATCACCACCTTCGGGCGCAGCAGCAGGATGCGCGCAAGACCGATGCGGCGCTGCTGGCCGCCGGAGAGCTCGTGCGGGTAGCGCGCCGCCATCGCTGCATCGAGACCGACCGCGGCAAGCGTCTCCGCGATGCGGGCCTCCTGCTCGGCGCGGTCGGTGACGCCGTGGATGGCGAGGCCCTCGGCCAGGGTGCGGCCGACGCGCCACCAGGGGTCGAGCGCGGCGCCCGGGTCCTGGTGCACGTATTGCACGGCCGCGCGCATGCGGCGCGCAGCGACCGGCTCCTGGCCGGAGACGACGCGGCCCTCCAGCAAGATCTCGCCGGCAGCCTCGCGCTGCAGGCCGAGCAGGGTGCGGGCCAGCGTGGTCTTGCCACAGCCGGACTCGCCGACGATGCCGAAGGTCTCTCCAGGCGCAACGGCAAGGTCCACGCCATCCACCGCGCGCACTGCGGGGATGCTGCGGAACAGGCGTCGGCGGCCGCCAAGCTCTACGACGAGGCCGCGCGCAGCAAGGATCGGATCAGGCAAGCGCAGGCTCCGGCAGGGCGTCGGCGTGGTGGGGGCAGGCGATGCTGCGGCCGCCAGGCAGGGAAAGCAGCGGCGGCGGAGCGTTCGCGCAATCGGCGCGCGCGATCGGGCAACGCGGGTGGAAGCGGCAGCCCGCAGGCTGAGCGGTGGCGGCCGGCACGGTGCCCGGAATCCCGGTAAGGTCGGACGCGCGGTCCGGATGGCAGGCGAGCAGCAGCCGCGTGTAGGGGTGGCGCGGGTCGTCGAGCACCGCACGGGTCGGCCCCGACTCCGCGACGCGGCCGGCGTAGAGGACGGTGACGGAATCGCAGAGCGCGGCGAGCACGCCGAAATCGTGCGTCACGAACAGCAGCGACAGGCCGCGTTCCGCGGCGAGGCGACGCAGCAGGGCGAGAATCTCGCGCTGGGTGGTGACGTCGAGGGCGGTGGTGGGCTCGTCGGCGACGACGAGGGCGGGGTCGCAGCTCAGCGCCGCGGCGATCAGCAGGCGCTGGCGCTGGCCTCCGGAGAATTGGTGCGGGTACTTTTCCAGCGCCGCCTCGGGATCAGGGAGCTGCACGGCGCGGAACAACTCGATCAGCTTCGCACGGTGATCGCGCCGCGTGCCGGGTGCGTGACGGCGCATGATCTCGAGGATCTGGTCGCCGGCGCGGAAGACCGGGTTGAGCGAGAGGTAAGGGTCCTGCGGGACGAAGCCGATCCGCCCGCGAGCGGAGGCGGCGCGGTCGGCTAGAATGTCACGGCCCTCGAAGCGGATGGCGCCGCGGGGGACAAACGCGCTGCGCGGCAGGATGCCGAGGATGGCGCGCATCAGCGTCGTTTTGCCGCAACCCGACTCGCCGACGACGCCGACCGTGCGCCCCGGCGGAACGGTGAGCGAGACATCGTCCAGGATGCGAGCGAGACCTGCGTCGGTGCGGAGATGCACCGAGAGGGCCTCAACGGCGAGCAACGGCGACGGCATTGGCGAATCGTTCATCGGCGAGAGCGGCGCAGGCGGGGATCGGCGGCGTCGCGGAGGCCGTCGCCAAGCAGGTTGAAGCCGAGCACGAGCAGCAGGATGGCAAGGCCGGGGAAGGTCGGGAACCACCACGCCTCGGGCAGGTGCTGTCGCGCCTCAGCCACGGCGAGGCCCCAGTCGGGCGAAGGCGGCGCGGCGCCGACGCCGAGAAAGCCGAGGATCGCCGCGGTCAGGATGGTGAAGCCCATGCCGATCGTGGCGCGCACCAGCACCGCGGGCAGCGCGTTCGGCAGGACGTGCAGAAGCAGGATGCGTGTCGGGCGCGCGCCGATGCCGGCGAGCGCGTCCACGAACAGGGCGCCGCGCAGGCGCCGCGTCTCGGCGAACACGGTGCGGGCGAAGAAGGGCCAGTAGGTGAGCGCGAGGGCGACCATCGCCGTCTCGATCCCGGGCCGCATGAGCTGGCCGAGGGCAAGGGCGAGGATGAGCTGCGGGACGGCCAGGAACACGTCAGTGAGACGCATCAGCACGTCCGAGACCCAGTTGTCCCTCCAGCCGGCAACGAGGCCGACCGGGATGCCGATCGCCATCGCCGCGACCACGACCGAGACCGCAACCACCAAGGCGTTGCGCGTGCCGAGGATGACGCGCGAGAGGATGTCGCGGCCGAGATTGTCGGTGCCGAAAGGGAACTCGGCCGAGGGAGGACGAAGGCGCTGTAGGAGATGGCTCTCGTAAGCGTCCTCGGGATAGGGCGCGAGGTACGGGGCGAAGACCGCGACGACCACCGCGAACAGGACAATCACGAGACCGAGTGCCGAGACGGGATCGCGGAGGAGCCGCGCCAGGGCGGCGCTCACGACATCTCCTCCGCGACGCGCGGGTCGATCAGCGCCTGCGCAACGTCCACCATTACGTTCACCACCGCATAGACGACGCCGACGACAAGGGTGACGGCAAGCAAAGCCTTGTAGTCGGAGGAAAGAATGGCCTGCACGGCGTAGGTGCCGAGGCCGGGCCAGTCGAACACCGCCTCCACGGCCACCGCGCCGGATATCAGCGCACCGAACAGCAGGCCGATCTGGGTGACGGTGACGGTGATCGCGTTGCGCAGCACATAGATGGCGGCAAGGCGGAAGCGGCCGTAACCGGCGGCGCGGGCGTAGAGGACGTAGTCCTTTTGCAGCGCCTCCAGCACGCCGGATCGGGTGAAGCGAGCAATGGTCGCGAGGCCCGGAAGGGCAAGCGTGACCGCCGGCATGACCAGGTGGCGCAGCGCGCTCCAGAAGAGGTCCAGGCGCCCGGCGAGGAGCGTGTCCAGGAGGAGGAAGCCGGTGATGTCCGGCGGCGCGCCGAGCGTGGGGTCTATCCGCCCGCGCAGCGGCAGCCAGTCCAGTTCCATCGAGAAGACGAGCTGCAGCATGATCGCCAGCCAGAAGGAGGCGATGGCGAGGCCGCCGACCGAAAGAAGGCGCACGAGATGGTCCACCGGCCCGTTGTGGTCGAGCGCGGCGACCAGCCCGAGCCCCACGCCGAGCACCGTGGAGATCAGCAGCGCGGCGAAGGTGAGCTCCAGCGTCGCAGGCAGGCGGAAGGCGATCTCCTCGACGACGGGACGGCCGGAGAAGACGGAGCGGCCGAAGTCTCCCGTCAGCACCTGCCGGAGATGGACGATCGCCTGCTCCCAGATCGGCCGGTCGAGGCCGTACTGCGCGCGGATCTCGGCGATCTGCGCAGGCGTGGCGGCGTCGCCGGCGAGCGTCGCCGCCGGGTCGCCGGGGATGACGCGCGACAGCACGAAGGTCAGCACCACCAGCCCGAGCAGGGCCGGCAGGGCAAGGAGGATGCGGCGGAGGACGAAGCGGGCCAAGGTGCGCGCGCCTAGTTCTCCAGCCACATGCTGCGCAGCTCGCCGCCCGAGCCAACGGGCGAGAAGCGGTAGCCCTGGAGGCGCCGCGACAGGCCGCGCAGATTGACCGTGTTGTACACCCAGATGTCCGGGCTCTCGGCGACGACGATGCGCGTCGCCTCCTGGTAGAGCCGCTCGCGTTCCGCGCGATCGAGGCTGGTGCGGGCGCGGGTCAGCAGGTCGTCCACCCGCTCGTTGCGGTACCAGGAGGAGGCCTTCCAGGTGCCGTGGAAGCGGCTGTCGTACATCTGGCCGATCCAGTTCTCCGGGTCCACGAAGTAGGTGGAGACCCAGTGCACCCACATGTCCGGCGTGGTCTCGGCGCGGGTGGTCGAGCTGGTGATGCCGGCCCAGGTGTTGGGGACGATCTTGAGGTTCACGCCGACCCGGCGGAGATCCGCCTGGAACATCTGCGCCGCCTGGACCGTCTGCTCAAGCTCGGTCTGCACGTGGATCTCGATCTCGCGCCCGAGCGGGGCGCCGGCAGCGCGGGCGCGGTCGCAGTGCTGGCGCGCCAGGTTGAGGTCGAAATTGTAGGGCCGCAGGTCGGGTGGGTTGCCCCAGAGGTTGTTCGGGTTCGGGCCGGCGTTGCGGATGACGAGGCCCTTCAGGATGATCTCGTTGAAGCCCTGATAGTTGAACGCGTACGCGAAGCAGAGCCGGGCGTCGAGGTTGTCGAAGGGCGGCCTGCGGTTGTTCATGCGCAGGATGAAGACGCGCATGCTCTCGTCGCGCGCGACGCGGGTGCGCGGGTTGCGGTCCACCCGCTCGACCTGGTCGGTGGGGAGGTAGCTGTCGGTCGCGTCGATCTCGCCGCGCATCAGGGCAAGGACACGGGTGGAGGTCTCCAGCACCGGGCGGACGCGCACGGAGTCGATCGGGCGCTGGTTATGCGACCAGCCCATGAAGTGGTCGGCGAAACGCTCCAGGTCGAGCTGGTTGCGCGGGCGGTAGGTCTCCGGATTGATGCGGTAGGCGCCGGAGCCCGCATCGTTGGCGGCCAGCCACTCCGCACCCCAGTCGTCGCCGCGCACATGCGGCTGGATGGCGCGCGGGTTGACGATCGCGACCAGCGGGATCGCGGCGAGGAAGGGCGCATAGGGCTCCGAGAGGACGAAGCGCACCGTGCGCTCGTCGCGCGCGGTGATGTTCTCGGGCCGCAGCACGGGCCTGAAGGCGGCCGCCGGCGCGCGGTTCATCGCCAGCAGGCGCTTGAAGCTGTAGACGACGTCCTCCGCGGTGATGGCGCTGCCGTCGTGGAACTTCGCGCCGGCGCGGAGCGTGAACTCCCAGGTCAGGCCGTCCTCGCTCACCGTATGCCGTTCGGCGAGCCAGGGGACGAGCTCCGGCGGATTGCCCTGGTAGCGATAGAGGCCGTCATAGACGTTGAGCAGGACGAACTGGCTCGGCACGTCGAACAGCGCATGGGGGTCGAGCGAGGCGGGCAGGTTGTCGCCCCAGACCAGCGGCCGCTGCTGCGCCTGGGCATGGGCTGGGCTTTGGCTGTCCGCGGCCGGCGCCAGGGCTAGCATGGCGGCGGCAAGCAGCGCGGAGCGAAGGCTGATTCGCATCAGTGGTCTCCCGGCCTACGGAACCTCTCCCCGCAACAGTTGAACGCCCAAGAGAGCTGGCCGGCAAGCCCCGGCATGGCACCAATCTCACAGAGCGAGGCATCGCCCTGCCCGGCGGCCGGGCATGTCGCCACTCATTCGGGCAGAATGTGCGAGAGCACCGGCCAGCTCCTGGCCGGGCCCGCATCGTGGAGCATCCGGGCGGGGTTTGCGCCGGCGCCTTCCCGCCCTAGGCTCTGGCCACCTTTCGGATAGGGAGTATTGCGAATGGCCGTGGATGAAATTCCGGTCCTCGATCTCGGCCCGCTACGCTCGGGCGAGCCTGGTGCGCTGGAGCGCCTTGGCGCCGAGTTGCGGCGCGCCTTCACCGAGGTCGGGTTCTACTTCGTGCGCAACCACGGCGTGCCGGAGGAGCTGATCGACGAGGTGTTCGAGGCGGCGCGCCAGTTCCACGCCCAGCCCCTCGAGGCGAAGCTCGCCATGCGCTTCAACGAGCACAACATGGGCTACATGCCCATGCGCGGCTCGACGACGCGGATGAACGCCCTCGGCACCATCTACAAGCCGAACGCGAATGAGGCGGTGTTCCTCAAGCGCGAGCTGCCGGAGGACCATCCGGACGTCGTGAACGGGGTGCGCTTCCGCGCGCGCAACCGCTGGCCCGAGAACCTGCCGGGCTTCCGCGAGACGGCGCTGCGCTACATGGACGCGATGGAGGCGCTCGGGAAGTCGCTTCTGCCGATCTACGCCACCGCGCTGGGCCTGCCGCCGGACTGGTTCGACGAGGCCTTCCGCGAGCCGATGTACACGCTGCGCCTGACGCACTACCCGCAGCAGGACCCGGCGACGGCGGAGGAGGAATGGAGCCTCGCGCCGCACGTGGACACTTCGTTCATGACCATCCTGGCACAGAACAAGGTGCCGGGCCTGTCGGTGTGCCTCCCGGACGGGACCTGGCTCGACGCGCCGGCGCCGGAGGGGACCTTCCTCATCAACGGCGGCATGCTGCTGCGCCGCTGGACCAATGACCGCTTCCTCGCGACGCCGCACCGCGTGTCCAATCGCTCGGGCCGCGAGCGCTACGCGATCCCGTTCTTCATGGACTGCAGCTTCAATCACGTGATGGAGGCGATCCCCACCTGCGTGGACGCCGACAACCCGCCGCGCTACCCGCCGACCACCTACTCCGAATTCATGACCACCTACCAGCGCATCAACTACGGAGAGGCGCTGGCGGAGGCGGCAAAGGCGAAGCAGGGCGGCGCCCAGCAGGTGGAGCTGCAGGGGGCATGATCAGGCCCCCTCCCCGCCCCGGCGGGAGAGGAAGGCAAGCAGATCGGCGGCGCAGCGCTCCGGCGCGGCGTCGCCGATATTGTGGGGCATGCCCTCGTAGGTGATCAGCTCGCTGCCGGGAATGCGCTCGCGCATGCGCTCATACTGATCGTGGGAGCCGATGGGCTCCTCACCGGGCGCGACGATCAGTGTCGGGCAGGTGATGCGCGGCAGCTCATCCTCCCAGTCGCGGCTGCTCATATGGGCGACGAAACGGCCGACCCAGCCGAGGTCGTTCGCGCCGGTCTGGCGACAGAACCAGTCCACAAGGCGAGGATCGGCATCCTTCGGGAAGCGGTCGGCCACGCCCTCGCGCATGAAGGCTTCGAGGCCGACCTTCGCGGCACGTGCGGGCCAGCTCGCCGCCTGGCTGTTCTTCAGGCCCGGGGTGGAGGCGTAGAGAGCGAGCGTCGCAACCCGGTCCGGATGCGCCATCGCCATGCGCTGGCCGACATAGCCGCCGGCGGAGAGACCGACGACATGGGCGCGCGCGACGCCGAGGTGGTCGAGCAGCCCGATGGCGTCCTCGACCAGGCGCTCGACGGTGATCGGCTTCGTCTCGTCCGGCACCTCCGAGGCACCGAAGCCGCGCAGGTCCTGGCTGATCGTGGTGAAGCGCCGGGCAAGCAGCGGGATCCAGCCATACCAGCGCCGGTACGCGCCCATCGCGGCGTGCAGCAGCAGGATCGGCGTCGGCGGGGTGGCCCAGGGGTCGGTGAAGTCGTCCACGCGGTAGGCGAGACGCACGCCGTCGCTCGCCGTGAAAAAGGCCATGTTGGGTTGCGGCATCGGTCGGTTCCTTCCGCGCTCGCGCGAGGGTAAAGCGTCCCGGCAGCACGGCCGCAAGGGAATCCGCGGGACACGCAGTTGCCCTGGCCCCGCGCGCCGCTACGATTGGAGCAATTGAGAGGAGAGAGGCGCATGCCGCAGATTCATCGCAGGTCCATGGCGGCCGCGCTCGCGGCGCTCGGCGCTACCGCGGGCGTCGGCATGCGCGGTGCTATGGCGCAGCAGGGCTATCC